>JALOAB010000036.1 GCA_023229045.1 Fidelibacterota bacterium | reverse complement strand
GCGATCCAGGTCGAGTGAATTAAAGGTCAGGTCGAAAGCGGTTTGCTTAAAAATGCCTTCGCGCGGATTGTCGATTCCCGATTCAGCGGAAGGCACTTCCAACATCCAGACGTTGAATTTATCGGCTGATTCCTGAAAGGGACTGACATTAAAGAAAACATCCAGAAAGTGATTGCATCTTTGACGGAATTTGCGCATCTCGGCTTTGGTGTAGCCTTCCGGCAGAATCAGCAGGTCGATTTTCTGGCTTGACGGCCCATTGTCAATCAACTTTCTCAATCGGTAATCCGAACTTACTTTATCGCGAATGATGAACCGCGAATCGGGTTCGACAGAAGTTCTAAATTTTTCAATGAATTGATTTTGATGATCGCGTGAGGACAGAGTGACGGTGATATTTTTTTGCGGAAAGGGAATCAGGATTGAAAAATGAAAAGTGCGCCAGATTTCGTGGGCGGCTTCATCGGTTGATTGCCATTCGTTAAAAATACTGCTGAAGCCGCGCGAATAGAGCAAACCCTGACTTTCGGCATCGTAAACGCGGATGAGATGATGACCGAGATTAAGCGTATCGATCAAATTGGTCTGACTGCCAGCCCACCCCGGATTTGTATAAATTGCGTCCAGGCTGAACAGATTTTGGGTTTTGGTGCCAGTGAAGTAAAAATCGAGGCGCATGGTCTGATCGCGAAAAAATTCATCGAATTGCGGACCGGTTGCCGCAAAAATCCAAACACCTAAAACCATGATTAATGCTATAAGTTTTAATTGTTTCATTTAGTCTCCATTTTTCTTCCGCAAATTATTCAGGACAATTCAGGATTTCAAGCGAAAGTTATAAAAAGCGCCAGTAGTGTGAAAGTGCCGGCATAAAAAGAAGCTAAAGCAATCGTCGCAACGCTCCGGCGTTGCGACACAAAAGGAATGTGCTAACATAGAAACCTCTCATTTATCATCAGCTTTGATTTATTGGGCCGCGGCACTTAAATTGTCGAAAATTTTAAATGATAAATAATGATTACATTTTTTAACGTCAGTTGCACATTCGGTAAAGAAGCCGGCGTAAAAAATATCAACCTCACAATCAACGAAGGCGAGTTCGTATTCCTGACCGGTTCATCGGGAGCCGGCAAATCGACTCTCCTGCGGCTGATCTACATGGATCTGTTCCCGGAAAAGGGCAAGGTCGTCATTCGTAATTTTGACAGTTCAAAAGTCCGGTCGAGTGAAATACCGTTTTTAAGGCGCAAGGTCGGGATGATTTTTCAGGACTTCCGCCTGCTGGAAGATCGCAATGTATATGAAAATGTCGCCCTTAGTCTGTATGTTTCACATTACAAGACCCGGGAGATCCGACAGCGGGTTTATAATGTTCTGAACCAGGTTGGTTTGGGACACCGCGTTTATTACAATTCTAAAGAATTATCCGGCGGTGAACAGCAGAGAGTCGCCATTGCCCGGGCGTTGGTGAAAGAACCGGTAGTGTTGCTGGCCGATGAACCAACCGGCAATCTCGATCCGCGGGTTTCCTCGGATCTGATGAGCCTTTTAACCAGAATTAATCAAAATGGAACCGCCGTGATCGTGGCAACGCATAATTATTCACTGATTCCGCGGGTGCCGAATGCCCGTCTGATTCAGGTTAATGAAGGAGAGATCGTCAACCCAACATGATCGTATTATGGTTTCTGATTAAAGAGGGTTTTCGCGGCTTATGGCGCTCCAATTATGCCGGCGCGTTCTCAATTATTATTATTGCGTTGTCATTGATTCTCATCGGATTTGGTTACGTGGCGGCGCGTGACACCCTGGTGATGGTCGAAAATATCCGTTCACAATTTGACATCACTATTTTCATTCAGCCTAAAGTCGCCTCAGCCGAACTGGAAAATTTCACCAAAGAGCTCGGAAATATCAGGGAAATCGAAAGAATCATATACATATCGACCGACAGCGCGGCGGCGCAATTCAAGCTGGAATTCGGCGAAGATATTTTCGACATACTTGATTATAATCCGTTGCCGCCTTCTTTTACGATAAGTTTGAAACCACCAGCCCGCAATTTAATTAGTGTTGAAGAAGTCGCCGCCCGCATAAAGAAATTTTCTATCGTCGATGAGGTCAAATATCGCAAAACCTTTTTGCAATTACTTGAAAAATACCAGCGCCTGATTTTCGTTGCGGTTGTCTCGGCTTTTATTGTGCTGACATTGATTTCGATCGTGCTGGCTTCGAACTCCATCAAGATGACGATTTTCTCGCGTCGCAACGTCATTTCAACCATGAAGCTGGTTGGTGCAACTAATAATTTCATCAGGGCTCCCTTCATGATCGAAGGCACCCTCGAAGGTTTGATCGGAGCCTTGATAGCCGCTATCGTAATTGGTTTGACATTTTACTTTTTCAATAATTATCTGCAGAGTTTTACCGGCTACCGGGCGATTGTCAGTTATCGATTTTACGGCGGGCTGATCGGTCTGGGGAGTGTGATTGGTCTGCTCGGCAGTATGCGAGCGATCCGAAGATTTCTCGAATAGATTTTAGTGTAATAGCAATTTCTTTTAATGGCAGAGCGCGTCAATTTGTTTGGAATGACCTGCCAGAAAAATTAAATTCGGCCGTTATGACAATTAATAGAAAAATTAAGCTAACGGAAGTCATTCAGAATCCTAAAATCGCTGATTAGTTATATATTTTATAAGGAATGTCAGAAAGTCTCATAAAAACTCCCCGACGTATGATATGGTCGCATTTTTGACTGGCTCAGAAGCGGATTCCCGGGGTTGGTATTGGAATTGCACAATCAGAACCGACTATGAATTATTAAAAGGTTTGTCAGCAGAGTTTAATCCAAGGAGAAATAGATCGTGAAAAATAAAGAGCACACTGAAAAATCTACCGCAAAGAAAAAAGATATATCGCATTCGTCCAAAAAAACAACCACCGAGATAGAAAAGCTATCCGCCCGGATCGCAGAACTTGAATCTACCGTTGCCCAGCAGGAAAAAACCTTGATCGAGGTTAATGAAAAATATTTGCGACTGGCCGCAGATTATGATAATTACCGTAAACGCCGCGAAAAGGAATTTGC
Source organism: Fidelibacterota bacterium (assembly GCA_023229045.1). Taxonomy (GTDB): domain Bacteria; phylum Fidelibacterota; class UBA2242; order UBA2242; family UBA2242; genus JAGNGI01. The sequence goes on along the minus strand of JALOAB010000036.1, from coordinate 10,413 downwards.
TGATATAATCGAATATGCCGGGGAAGAAGTCTTGCGCAATATTCTGCCAATTTTGGATGATTTAGAGCGTGCTTTTAATAATTTAAAACCGGAAGGTGAAGAGCAATCCCTGCGCGAAGGACTTGAACTTATTTATCGCAAGTTTCAGAAGACGTTGCAGAATCTGGGGGTCGAACCGATCGAGTCTCTGTCACAACCTTTTGATCCTTATTATCATCATGCGGTAATGACCCGCGAAGCCAGCGACGTTGCTCCGGATATTGTGGTTGAGGAATTTGAAAAAGGTTATAAATATAAAAATCACGTCTTGAGACATTCCAAGGTCGTTGTAAGTAAATAATATGGCAAGAGATTATTATGAAATTTTAGGCGTTAAGCGGAGTGCGCAAGCTGAAGAGTTAAAAAAAGCGTACCGCAAAATCGCTATGCAGTATCACCCTGACCGCAATCCGGGCAATAAAGAGGCTGAAGAGAAATTTAAAGAAGCCGCGGAAGCCTATGCGGTTCTTTCCGATTCGGAAAAACGGCGCCTCTATGATCAATATGGTGAAGCCGGATTGAAAGGCTCGACCGGTTTTAGCGGGGCGCAGGGTATGAATATCGAGGACATTTTCTCTATGTTCGGTGATATTTTCGGCGGCCATTTCAGCGGCTTTGGTGGTTTTGAAGATATTTTCGGCGGCGGACGCCAGCGTTCGCGCACCACCGAACGGCGTGGAAGTGATCTCAAGTTAAGAATGCCATTGACTCTCGAAGAAATCAATACCGGCGTTAGCAAAAAGGTAAAAATCAAACGTCTGGAAGTCTGTGAGACCTGTAATGGCAGTGGCGCCAAGCCTGGTTCTAAGACTGTGACCTGCCCGGTTTGCCATGGAAGCGGAGAAGTGCGCGAAATTGCCAACTCTTTTTTTGGCCAGGTTATGAATGTGCGCCCCTGCTCAAATTGTCGCGGAGAAGGCATCGTCATCGAACAACGTTGCCCGCAATGTGGGGGAGAAGGACGCTATCAGGGTACCAAGGAACTTTCGATTAAAGTGCCGCCGGGAGTAACCACCGGAAATTACCTGACAATGCATGGTGAGGGCAATGCCGCTCCCCGCAAAGGTTCGCGGGGTGATCTGATCGTCATATTTGAAGAAAAACCGCACGAATTCTTTGTGCGGAGCGAAGATGATATTTATATCGATTTGCATATTATGCCATCCGAAGCTGTTTTGGGTACCGAGATGGTAATACCAACCTTAAACGGTCGGGTAAATCTTACGATTCCGTCCGGAACCCAGCCTGACAAAATTTTGCGCCTGAAAAATAAAGGACTGCCGCATTTACAGCGCGGCGGAAAAGGGGATATGATGGTCAGAGTTCAGGTCGAAATTCCGGAAAAAGCCAGCGGCAAAGAGCTGGATTTATATCGGGAACTCCTGAAAATGGAATCAAAAAAAATGAGAGCCGAAAATCGCTATAGTAAGATTCGCTGAGAACTATTACATTTTGAAGGATTTTGTTTAAAATTTTTAAATTTTATGAAAAATGCTAAATTTGACGCGCCAGGAAAAAATTGTGATACAATTCTTGGTTGCCTGTTTCCTGGTAGGGGCGACCGTGCGTATCTACAAAACGAGGGCGGATAGGATCAGTCATGAAGAAAGCCTCCAACAACTCGCTGTTGCCGATTCTTTTAAATATCATGCCAGCCAAATCGACTCCGAATATGCCAGGTTACAGAGCGCTCCTCGTCAGTCGGCTTCAACCCAAAGTACAACCACCCTTCAACGAAAAATAAATTTGAATACTGCTACCAAACAGGATCTGATGTTACTGCCTAAAATAGGGCCGGTGACCGCTGATCGCATTCTTGAATACCGGGCTCAGGTAGGAAGATTCAATAAATTAGAAGAGCTTTTAAATGTCAAAGGTATCGGCAATAAAACATTTGAACGAATTATAGGAGATGTAACTCTTGAGTAATCTGAAGGTGAACACCGACTCGTCCGATCAGTCATTGATCCCCGAATATAAACCGACTCTGGTCAAGGTATTAAATATCGTTGCAGGCATTCTGGCTTTGATTCTGATTATCGTAATTTATATCCCAAATGGGATATGGAAGGAAGAAAATCAGATTCGTGATTTGGGGCGAAGTCGTATGAAAATTGTTAACGATATTCAAAAATATTATGATCAAATGGCTGGCACTCATCTACCGGATCCGGTTCTGGCTATGAAAGTTATCAGCGCCGTGCGCGATAGTACTCGGGCTGACAGTAACTTTTTCGGTCAACAAACCATTAAACTGCCGGAAGGGCGATTTAATATGGACGTACCGAAAAATTTCTATGCGACATTCGATACCAATTTTGCTTTTAAGTATGAACTAACCGATACGGTAGTTGATACCACCGTTAAAATTCTTAAATGGAATCCGGAATTGATGGCTAATGACACCGCCTATGTGGTCTCCACGCGTTTGCCTGAAGTAAAAGAGGATCCGAACTTTAAGGGAGTCCTGGATGTCGAAGTCAGTAAACGGGTTGCCAACGATATTTACTATCGAAGATTCTATCTGACAAAAGAGTTGGCGATGCGTCCATTACTGGATACTCCTTATACTGTTCTTAAAACGGAAAAGGGAATCAAAGTCCAGGATCCGATTGACAAAATCATCCGAGAACCGCGCTATCTGGTTTTTGCCTTTGTTGATTCTTCACACGGCTATATTGAAAACGATGAAATTAGTTGGAAATAATTAATCCACTAACCCGGAGAATGATATAAAATGCTGGCAGTAAGCCTCTCCTCGAATTACGTACGGTACGGGCAGCTCGTTAAGAATGAGAGCTCCATTTCGATCGAAATGGTTGCGAAAAAAAAACTACCGTTTAAATTTGAATCAGCCACATTAAAAAATCCCGAATTGGTGGCACAGCTCGAGTCTCTTTTTATGGAAATCCGCAGTAACCTGCCGGTGCCTGATCGCTTTATGGCTTTGTCAGTACCATCAGGATTATTCGACCTTACGGTAAATTCAACCGACTTGGGGCTCGAGCAAGACAAAATCGCCGAAGTTTTAGACTGGAATGAACAACAGCGTCTCGGCGAATTATTCAATCAGAAGTTCGTACAACATTATCCCCTCAAACATCGGGAATCGGAAAACAAACGGGACTATTTAACCATTTCATATTACAAAGAACTGGGACGCGCCATCCACAAGGCCAGTCAGCCGGCCGGATTTAACATAAAAGTTTTCGACCTGAATATATTCAGTGCCGCCAATGCTCTTGAAAGACTCTTTAAAGAAAAAAACGGTAAAAAATGGGCAATTTGGCGGATCGATGAAGAGCGTCACACCCTGCTCTTTATCAAGTCCGGCGAATTCCGTCAATATGTCGAGTTTATTCTGAACGACAATTCAGGTTATGAGATACTGGTCAATTCTAATCCCGGCGAAGATGGTGAAAAAATCATTTCCGAGATTAATGAACTGCGCAACTTCAACAGTGAAACCATAGAAATAGTGGACAATCTCTACTTTTTCACGCATGATGTTGATTCTGAATTATACAATATGGTTTTAACTCATGACGTTGATAATCTGAAATGCATTGATCCGTTTGAGACCATCAAACCAATCGATATCTATAAGGATGATGGTGAAGGCCCCGGCGCCATGAGTCAGTTTTTAGACGTACTCGGATTATTATTCCGTTTCTTACCTGAGGTCGAATTATGATTAAAATTAACCTCGCCACCAAACCGGGTTTACAGGATGAAACCGTCAACCAAGGAGTCGTCGGCGAATCCAACGATATTTTTAAGACTGCGCCTCCGGCAGGTCCTTCCAAACTAACCGGCGAACAACTTGCCAGTGAATTACAGGCGACTCCCGCCACCGCGAAGCCGGAAGAAGAAATCGACAGACTTGCCACCGTAGAAGCAAACCTGAAGATGCTGGAACAGGCCGAATCTGAAGAATTCGTGCCGCAACATCCTTCTCAACCGCCGGAAAAAGTCGAAGAGGTTGAGGAAGAAATAAAAAGTGATCAGCCTTCAGAGAAGCCGCGCCGATCTTCTCTATTTAAAGTATTGAGTTTTGTGCTGATCGTAGCCATTATCATCGTTGGCGGTTACTGGGCTTACAATAAATACCTGAAAACGCCAACGCCTTCAATTCCTTATACGGCTGATGAGGAGGAGATTTTAACGGTTGATGTCCCCGCGACACCTGCACCTGAAACGAGCCAACCGGTTGAGACGGCTGTAGTTCAACCCCCGCCAAGTCAAATTGATGAAATCTATCTTCCGAACATTGCGGTCGGAGTTGCACGCAGTCAATTGTTAGGTCGGATTCTGGAAGCGTTTCCAATTGATTTCCGGCTTCAATATCTGAAGTTGACCAACGAAAAGATTAGTTTTCTCATATACGTTAATAGTGAAGAAGAGGCACAACGCGCGAAAACCACTATTCAGAATTTACCGGGAATTTATTCGACCAGGGTATTTTATATAGAAAGAATTTCCGGTACTGCCGCCCCCGATGTACAAATAATGGCAATTCTCAATGCCCATGATGAGGAAGCGCTTATCAGTAACATCGGTTTCCAGGACGATATGGCATTATCGCAAATAATTTGGGCGGCTGGCAAACGTTCTAATCTAACCTTACAACCACTAATCATCTATGAACCGCAAGCAACCAAACCCCGTTTGGCTGAAATCCGCGGTAGTGGGTCTGTGTTAGGGATTATCAGTTTAATGCATGAATTAGCCGAACTAAATCTGAATTTGAGCATTGAGCAGGTTCTTCTGAATTCGGGAGTTGAAGCGGTCGGCAGTAGCGACCAGATCGATTTTTCCATTAATACTGTTATTTATCCTCGAAAATTATAGAATGGTTCGCGTCATCGCCGGATTGTTAAAGAGCCGGTCTATTAATTACGGAAAAAGGAATACAATTCGTCCGACTCAGGATCGTGTAAAAGCCGCCCTTTTCTCGATTATGGGCGATATTGCCGACCAGCGGGTTGCCGATCTGTTTGCCGGGACAGGCAATCTCGGGATCGAAGCCCTTTCGCGGGGAGCCGCTTCTTGTACTTTTGTTGAAAATGATCCGCAAAATGTAGCCTTGATCCGGCAGAATCTAACCAATCTGGGATTGGAGGCGCAGGCTGAAATAGTTCAGAAAGATGCGTTAAAATTTCTTGAAGCCAAACCGGAATTCAATCTGATTCTGGCAGATCCGCCGTATAATTATCCATTTTACAGCGAACTATTGACGACCTTTCAGCGACTCACACCCGGTACCCGCATTGTACTTGAAACTGACATTCGCTACCGACCGCCGGCATCTTTCCGGCCAAATGATTTGAAAATTCGCAAGAGTGGCGATACCAATTTGATAATTATAAGGATCTAAATGAAAGTAGCAGTATATCCGGGTAGTTTCGATCCGATAACCAACGGGCATCTGGACGTCCTGAAGCGGGCGGCTTCCTTGTTCAATATAGTTTATATTGCGGTTGCTCGCAATTTGCAGAAGTCAACCATGTTCACAACCGAGGAAAGGTTGGAGATGATCCGCGGCTGTACCACTCAATATGAAAATGTCAGACTGGATAGTTTCGATGGACTGGTTGTCGATTATGCCCGGCAGGTTGGAGCGGAAGTCATTATTCGCGGTCTGCGAGCGCTCTCCGATTTCGATTATGAATTTCAGATGGCGTTAATGAATCGGCACCTCGAAAAAAAAATCGATACGGTTTTTCTGATGCCACATGAAGATTATACTTTCCTGAGTTCCTCAGTGGTACGAGAACTGGTTAAATTTGGTGGCGACATCAGTGGTTTCGTCCCGACTAATGTCGAAGCCGCATTATTAAAAAAAATCCGGAGATGAAATGAAATTGATTGAAGAAATTCGCGCCGAATCTAAAAAATGTCAGAAAACTATCGTTTTACCGGAAGCCCATGATGAGCGGGTTTTAAAAGCCGCTGATATTATCCAGCGCGAAGGCATTGCCAGGGTCATTTTAATCGGCGGTGAGCAGAAAATTAAACGACATGCACTCGAGATAAAAGCCGACCTCGCCGAGGTTCGGATAATAGATCCCGTTCAATACGAAAGAACTGTCGAATTCATCACGACTTATTTTGAGAAGCGCAAACACAAAGGAATCACCCTTGAAATGGCGCAGGTGGCAATGTCCAATTCAACTTTTTTTGGAGCGATGCTGGTCGAGAAAGGAGTTGCAGACGGATGTGTTTCCGGCGCCGATACGACTACCGGTGATGTTCTGAAAGCCGCTTTACATATTATCGGAAGCGATCCGACCACGCCGACTGTTTCCAGTGATATTCTGATAATTTCGGCGGATGAACAAAAAGTCTGGAGCTTTGCCGATTGCGCCGTGATGCCCAACCCCACCGCGGAACAATTAGCTGACATCGCTATTGCCACTGCCAATACTCACCGCAAGGTTGTCAAAACCGAACCGATCGTCGCCATGCTTTCTTTTTCGACAAAAGGAAGCGCCAAACACGAACTTGCCGATAAAGTCATCCGCGCGACGGCTATTGTGTGTGAAAAATATCCCGATTTGAAAATCGACGGTGAGCTCCAGTTTGATGCGGCTATAATTCCCAAAATCGGCGCTAAGAAAGCGCCCGGTAGCGCCGTCGCCGGGCAGGCTAATGTTCTGATTTTTCCGGATCTTAATGCCGGTAATATCGGTTATAAAATTGCCCAGCGGATCGGTGGCTGTGAAGCAATTGGTCCGATCATTCAGGGATTGAAAAAACCGATGAACGATCTATCACGAGGTTGTAGTGTGGACGACGTCGTTAATGTAACCGCCATTGTCTGTAATCTTGTTTAGTAACTAATAAAAATCTGATAAATATATGCCAACTTACGAATATCTTTGTGAAAAATGCGGTTTTGAGTTTGAACAATTTCAGCGCATGAGCGCCGAACCTCTGAAGACCTGTCCAAGATGCAGGCAGGCGAGTGTTAAGCGTAAAATCAGCGGCGGAGCCGGAGTGATTTTCAAGGGCTCGGGCTTTTATGTCAACGATTACGGCGGCAAAAGGGCGGCAAAGAGTCCTGTAAAAACTCCCTCGAAGGAGACCGCAACTTCGGATAAAAATAGCAAGGAAAAGACGACTACCGAATCGACCGAAAAGCCAAACCGTTCCGGTTAAAATTGGAATAATTTCGATAATTAGTTTTAAATGTCGGTCAGTTCTCTTTAGGGAGATTATCCTCTTTTTTACGATATAGAATCGCCAGAGGAATAATTACCAAATAGCCGATAAGGAGAACGATAGGCGCTAAAGTTAGCGAACGAAAGCTAGAAGTATCGCCGCTGGCCATACAAATATAACCGGCTAAAATCACCGCCATTCCGATTGCAAAAATGATATAGTTGATTTTGGTCAGAGAAAGAGAGCTTATGAAGCTCGCCGACTTTTTAATTGTTTTAACTTTTACCATAACGCCCCGAATTTATTTAACTATTCACGATTTTCCAATGTATAACGTCGCACCTTGAAAAAAGTTTTTCAAATTGAATGCGAGAACGTAAAACCGACCGCCGCATTAAAGCGTAAGTTTTTTGCTATGAAGATTAATTCCACCGTTGACAAATGAGATGTAATTGCGTAGTTTCTCACGTGAATAAATCCGATTCAGTTCAACGAAATTACTATCATCCGGCGCGCTGGTGGCGGCAATTGGATAAAAATACCATCGAGTGCTATCTATGCCCGCGGCATTGCCGTCTGAAAGATAGTCAGCGCGGAATCTGTCGTGTCAGAATCAATCAGGGAGGTAATTTATTTTCCCAGGTCTGGGGGCGGCCAATCGCCGTGCACGTCGATCCGATCGAGAAGAAACCATTATTCCATTTTCTACCGGGCAGTCGGATTTTTTCGATCGGCACTGCCGGCTGTAATTTGCGCTGTGAATTTTGCCAGAACTGGGATATATCTACCGCCGACGGTCAGAATGGGAGCAGTGAAATAATACCGCCGGCCGAACTGGTGCAGGCGGCGATTACGCAAAAATGTTCATCGATTGCGTTTACTTATAATGAACCGACGATTTTCGGCGAATACGTGTTGGATATCGCCGGTCTTGCCCGCAAAGCCGGTCTTAAGACTGTTATGGTAACAAACGGATATATAACCGCGGAGGCGATTGCCGATATTTATCCATCGATCGATGCCGCCAATATCGATTTGAAGTCATTCAATGCGGATTTCTATCGGAAGCGCTGTCAGGCGGAACTGACCCCGGTTCTGGACGCGATCCTTGCAATCCGGAAAAGTGGGACGTTCATCGAATTGACTACGCTGTTGATTCCGGGATTAAATGACGATGACGCCGAATTACAGCGGCTATGCAGTTGGATATTCGAGCGGTTGGGAAGCGATACCCCGGTGCATTTCTCAGCCTTTCACCCGGCTTATAAAATGAATGATCGACCGCGCACTGCCAAAGCAATTCTCGACCGTGCCCGCCGCATAGCAACCGCGACCGGTTTGCACTATGTTTACGAAGGTAATATTCTGACGAACACCGAATCGGATACTTTTTGTCCTGCCTGCGGAAAAGTCCTGATTGAGCGGAACTGGCATACGCAAGTGACCAAATCCCTGCAAGGCGATCATTGTGAATGCGGACAGAAAATCCCGCTCATTTGGCAACCATAAAATTTTCCAAGAAAGGAGAATCCGAATATGTTAACTCGTATGACGATTGAACTGGAGCGCAGTGAATTGCTGGAATTTCGCCAGGTTTTACAACAGATGACAGTCACCCAGCCCGCCGTTGAGATTAAATTGAACAGCGTGATCCGCGGAGTCTGCCGCCAAATAATTAAAGAGATCGATCGCTGGGAAGATATAAAAAAGGAAAGATGGTAAACCAAGATAGAAAAGCATTGACAATTTAATTGATATTTGTAAATTCAACTTCGATAATTTTAGAAGGATTTAACGAGGATGGCGGAAGATAAAAAGGTAGATTTTGGTAATCAGGAAAGCTGTAAAGAATACCTCGTAACCAAATTCGATGATCTGTTCCAGGGTATCAATAACCTGTACGGCAAGGAATTAATGGAAGAATTGCTCCATAGGATGGAAAAGACGGTTGCAACCTTTCACCAGGATGTTAAAATTTTATTGACAGAATTAAAACCGACTGAAGAACAGAAACCAGCCGCCGAACCGACTAAACCGGTTGCTGAAACTGGCAGAACGCCGGCAGAACATTCGACAATCCCTTCTCCAACGCCGACTGAAGAGGATGATTGGGCGAAACATCTCGGCTGATTGTAAATTAGGAATAATGAATATATAGGAGACTTGAATGAAAGAACTTATTAAGACCATAGCTCTGGTGCTTGTGGTAGCCGCGGTAGTTTATTTTTTCTTTGAAGTTGAAAAAGTAAATTCGCGCATGGATATCCTTAATTCACGCGACTCAACCCACAGCGTGACTATCGTCGATTTTGACCATAACCTTAATGATCTCAGCCTTGAATTTGTAGGAAGGGGCAAACATATTCAACAATTTCAACAATCATTGAAGGAAATGGATGCCAAACTGGACAGCTCGAACATGGCCATAAGTGATATGATCGAGGAAACCAATACCAGCATCGCCGAATTAAAAATGGATCTTGAATCTCGGCTTACCGAATTAAAGACCGATCAGGATGACGTAAGCGAAAGACTTAATAAATTTCAACGTGAAACTCAACGCACGCTGACTGATTTGCAATCAGCCATTACCCGCATAGGTCGTGAATTTGGTGACCTTGATAAACGCGTAAAAACCCTCGAAACACCGCCAACAACTGGCAAAAAATAATGAATTATCCTATTACTAAAGAGGATAGTTTAAGTTGATACCGGTTAAAATATCAATAGGAGGGGAGTGAAAATGAAGCACTCAGGTTTTTTTATAATAATCACAATAGTCGCTCTGCTGTTCAACGCTTGTGGCGGGAAAAAAGAAGCCAAAAAGGATGAAATCAAAACCGAACCGGCAAAGATCGCCGTTAAGGCGGATACTGTGAAAACAGCTCCGAAAACCATTAAGAAACCGGAAGGTTTAAAAACGATGCCGGTAGACACAACCGCCCAAAAACCTAAAACAACGGCGGCAGTAACTAAACCGACCCTGGCGAAAACAGATACCGCAGTTGCGGTCAGCAAGAAACAAGATGTTGTTGAGAAAGCCGAACTAGATTCAATGATCGCGGCCCAACCGGAACCAATAATTGCCCCGGAAACGACGGCGGTTTCGCATCCCTGTCCGCATGCGGAAAAACCAGATGTGCCTACGACCGCATTGAAAAGTCTATTATTTGACGACATCTTTTTCGATGCTAACGTTTTTAATACCCC
>JALOAB010000035.1 GCA_023229045.1 Fidelibacterota bacterium | reverse complement strand
GTTGAGAGCGCGTTATATCCGGACGCTGGTTGGTGAATTGGAACGTATTCACAGTCATTTACTGTGGCTGGGACTGGCCGGGCATTTTATCGGGTATGATACGCTCTGGATGTGGGCTTGGAAATACCGCGAATCGATTCTGGAAATGTTCGAGGTTATATCCGGCAATCGTAATCATTACGGTATGATGCGCGTCGGCGGCGTCGCGCGGGATGTCGATCCGGTTATTATTCCGCACCTGTTGAAAATTTTGGATAATGTCGATCGCAAGATGGATATGATCGCCAAGGCCGCGCATGACGATCCGGTGCTGAAATCGCGTCTGAAAGGCGTGGGCGTCCTGACTAAAGAAGATGCAATCGCCTATTGCGCAGTTGGGCCAACGGCGCGCGCTTCCGGCGTGGCGATTGACGTTCGCAAAGATGAGCCGACCGACGCCTATGATCTGGTTGACTTTAACGAGATCGTACTGCCAAACGGCGATGTCTATGATAAATTGGTTGTGCGGGTGCTGGAAATAATTGAATCCGGCAAGATAATCCGCCAATGTCTCGAAAAACTGAAAACTGTCGAGAGCCTGATTCTTAATAATGTCAAGGAGATCGCTCCGGGTGAAGGGATTGGACGCTACGAAGCGCCGCGCGGCGAAGTCTTTCACTATATTCGTTCGGATGGTTCGAACCGGCCGGTCAGGCATAAAGTGCGCGCGCCCAGTTTCGTGAATATTCCGACTTATACAGCCTCATGTAAGGGTATCCCGGTCGCAGATGCCTTGATTACATTGGCTGCCGTCGATCCCTGCTATTGTTGCACCGAACGGTCGCTCAGACTAGTTGATTCGTCGAGAAAACCCTACGATCTCGACCTGAAAAAACTATCACGCGCCAAAACCGAAAAAATCCGGAGGGAAGTCCATGGCAATTAGTGAAATCAGCTATCTAATCTTAGTTCCATTGATCGTAGCGCTGATCAATATCGTTCTACCGGTGATTCTCCGCAAGCTTTTGACCGCGGGGACTGTGATTTATCTCGCTCTGCTTACCTATCGTCTTTACACCGGTGATGTAACCGAGACATTGATTCTCGATACTGTCGTTTTTTCAGTTGATAAACTGGCGCTCTTCATTTTAATATTCATTCAGGTATTGAGCGCCATCATTCTGCTATTTTCACTAAAAGGTGTAAAACAGGAATTCCAGAAAGCCTTTTTTGTGTTATACCCAATGACCATCGCTTTCAGTAATGGCGCCGTAGTCAGTGTTCATTCCATCAGCCTGATCATATTCTGGGGACTGACCGGAATTATGCTCTATCTGTTCGCGATAATGGATAAGACCAAGGAAGCGTCCGATACAGCGAAAAAAACAATGATTATCGTTGGCGGAAGCGATGTATTCCTTATCCTGGGACTGGTTTTGATCTGGTTTCTGGAACCAGGTTATGGCTGGAATTTATCGAACAACCAGGTGCTACTGAGCGGAGAGCTCGCCTATATCGCTTTTTTCTGTATTGTAATAGCGGCTTTTGCCAAAGCCGGTGGTTTTCCATTGCACAGCTGGGTGCCGGATTTCGCCAAGGATGCGCCCGTCGAAAGCGCGGCTTTCTTACCAGCGGCTCTGGATAAGCTGTTAGGCATTTATCTGTTGGCGCGCATTTCGTTGACCATTTTTAAACTGACGCCTTTTGTGCATATTCTGCTGATTACGCTTGGCGCCCTGACCGTCATAACCGGAGTGATGATGGCGATGATCCAGCATAACGGGCGTAAACTTCTCGGCTATCACGCCGTCAGTCAGGTTGGTTATATGATCATGGGCATCGGCAGTGGCAGTATTCTGGCAATCGTTGGCGGCTTATTCCATATGGTCAACCATACTATCTATAAATCAAATCTGTTTTTAGCATTGGGTGCGGTTGAAAAGCGCACCGGCACCAATGACCTGGATGAACTGGGCGGTCTGGGCACCCGGATGCCCTTGACTTTTCTTGCGGCTTTGATCGGAGCCTTTGCGATTTCGGGGATTCCGCCATTCAACGGCTTCTACTCGAAATGGATGATTTATCAGGGTATTTTAGAGATTGCCAGAAGTCAATCAGCCGGTTATCAGATTTGGCTTCTGATCTGTTTGATTCTGGTGGTCTTCGGCAGTGCCTTGACATTGGCCAGTTTTATGAAATTCATCCATGCGATTTTTCTTGGTAAAAGACCGGCAAAATTAGCAGATATTAACGAAGCGCCATTCAATCAGTGGCTCGCTACGGGACTGCTTTCTATCCTGTGCATCGGCTTTGGGCTTTTCGCCAAAGAATTGCCTTTAAAACATTTCATTTTACCTGTAATGAATCAACCCGGATTGAATTTGTTAGGCGCTTATAGTCCGCTAATGCTGATCGGATTATTCGGACTGGCGCTGTTAATTGGACTAATCATCTATTGGATTACGCGCAAGGTTCGATTCGATGAGGTTTATCTGGGAGGAATGGAAGCGCTGGAAAAATTCCGAATCACCGGTACGGCTTTTTATAATGAAATCCGCAATCTGAAGCCGTTAAAAGGGATTTATGACAGCGCCGAAAAGAAATACTTGGATATCTACGACCTCGGTAAACACTGCTCGTTTGGAATTGCGAAATTGTTCAGTACGATCCACAACGGTCAGATGCTTTTCTATAATCTCTGGCTGGTTGTGGGATTGTTGATTCTATTACTGGTGATTAAATGAGAAATTTCAACCACTCGTTATTTGGGGAGGAATAAATGCCGATAGAAACATGGTTAATCTTTATTCTTGGATTCATGATCGTGGGGTCAATTATAGCGCTGGAGTTGAAAGACCTTTTATCCGCGGTGATATCGGTCGGCATTGTCGGTCTGGGAGTATCGATCGCATTTCTATTGCTCGAGGCTTTAGACCTGGCGATTGTACAATTTCTTTTCGAAATATTTGCCCTGATCATTTTAGTACGAGCATTTGTCGGTAAGGAGTATCATATTCAGCAACCTTCAACGGCGCATAAAATCCAGATATTGGTTACAGTGATGGCGTTAGGGCTGATTCTGGCGCTCAGTATAAACATTTTCAAGTTATTGCCTGAGTTCGGCGATCCGTTATTCACAACCGCCAAACATTATGTCGAACACGGAGCCGCCGAAACCGGTTCGGCCAATATAGTCACTTCAATCATTCTCGACTACCGGGCTTACGATACCCTGGGCGAGGTAACTGTATTATTTACCGCAATTCTGGGGGCTCTTTCAATCTTGCGTGGCGTAGTTGACAAGTCATCCGGAGGTAACCATGAAACCAAGTGAAGGAATGACGCTGATCGTAAAAACCGTAACCAGAATCAGTGTCTGGCTCATTATCCTCTACGGGATTTATATCATTTTGCATGGTCATCTAAGTCCCGGAGGCGGATTTGCCGGCGGAGTGATTATTGCGCTGGCACTTTTAAATGTCTTGCTCGCCTATGGTCGCGGTTTCATTACCCGCTGGCTGAATATTGGATTTTTACATGATCTGGAATCTTCCAGCGCGGCGATTTTTCTGGCAATCGGAATCCTCGGAATGGCAGTCGGTGGCGGATTTTTAGCTAATTTTATCAGCCATGGCAAATTATTCAATCTGCTGAGTTCCGGGACGATTCCGTTGTTGAATATTGTGATTGGTTTAAAAGTTTGCACGGGTTTGTTTGTGGTAGTCTGGACGCTGGCGATTTTTCATTTATCAGATAAAGGGGAGAAGCAGTAATGGTAATATACATCCTTTGTTTTGCACTGTTGTTGGTAGGGATTTACGGGATTTTGACAAAGCGGGATTTGATTAAGATCATACTGTCGTTGGGTATCATGGGATATGCCGTCAATCTGATGTTTATTCTTTTCGCTTATAAGCGCGGTGCCGGTTATGCAATTTTGGTAAAAGATAAGGCAGTTACGGCGATGGTTGATCCGCTACCTCAGGCTTTGATTCTGACCTCGATTGTGATTGAGCTGGGAATTACTGCCATGCTGGTAGCTCTGGCTATTCGGTTATTCGAGAAATATAAAACGTTCGATATTACTAAAATCAGGAGGTTGTCAGGATGATCCTCCCATTTCTAATCATCATTCCCTTATTAGCGGCATTTTTAATCACGTTGATTTCCGGGGGAAGGGACAGCTGGGCAATCGTGTTTTCCATTCTGGCCGTAATCTCTCTGCTGGCGTTATCGGTCTTCAGTTTTTTATCTACCGGAAGCCAAACCTTCATTTACGAAATGAGTGGCTGGAAAATCCCGTTGACGATCTGCCTGGTTCAGGATGCGCTTTCGACTTTCATGTTGGTAATTGTTAACCTGATTGCGTTGACCTCGTTGATGTTTTCGGTGAGCTATATTCGGCAATATTCAGCGCCCTGGAAATATTATGCCCTGTTTATGTTGCTGATCGCCGGGATGAACGGAGTGATCGCCACGGGTGATATATTCAATCTGTTCGTTTTCATGGAGATTGCCCTGTTTTCAGCCTATGCCCTGGTAGCTTTCGGTGGTAAAGCCGAAGAATATGAAGCCTCTTTCAAATACGCCGTGATGGGTTCGGTTTCTTCGACTTTGATCTTGTTGGGAATCGGAATTTTATACAGCGCCACTTCAACTCTTACCATGGCTAAGATCGCAGAGATATTGCCGACATTGGATGTGAAGCTGACTTACTGGGTTGGGGCAATTTTTCTGGCTGGTTTCGGATTAAAGGCGGCGATTATACCGTTCCACGCCTGGTTACCGGATGCGCATTCCTCGGCGCCCGCGCCGATATCGGCGATGCTTTCCGGAGTGTTCATCAAATCGCTGGGAGTCTATGTTCTGATCCGTTTGTTCTTTAATGTATTCGGCGGCGTCGCCGTTTTTAATGAGGTCTTTTTAGTTATCGGAGCCATATCTATGATTATCGGCGTGTTCCTGGCTCTCGGACAATGGGATATAAAACGACTGCTTGCCTATCACAGTATCAGCCAGATCGGATATATAATAATTGGAATTGGACTGGCGACCAACCTGGGAATTCTGGGCGGTGTATTTCATCTGTTTAACCACGCAATATTCAAGGCTTTGCTGTTTTATAACGCCGGAGTGCTGGAAATGACCACGGGCACCCGCGATTTAAGGCAGATGGGCGGCCTGGCGAAAAAGTTGCCGACGACATCCTTTACCTCGATGATAGCCTCGCTATCGATTGCCGGATTGCCGCCTTTTAATGGTTTCTTCAGCAAATTGATAATTTTCATTGCGGCGATTCAGGCTGGACGCCCGGTATATGCATTTCTGGCCGGTCTGGGCAGTCTGCTGACGCTTGCTTCCTTTATGAAAATGCAACGCTATGCATTTTATGGTAAAGAGAATAAGGATGCGGATAAGACCCTGGCAAAGGTCAGTACAGCTATGAAATGGGCGATGATCAGTCTGGCGGTTTTGTGTTTACTGACCAGTCTGATGGTCATTCCGGGAATTCGCGAATTGACTCTTGATCCGGTCGTTGCAGTTATCATGAACAAAACCGGCTACATTGCCGAGGTACTCGGGAGGTAATCATGACCTTGCAAACTCGCAGTCGTATTTTTGTTTTCGTATTTTCTTTTTTTATCTGGGTCGCTTTAACCAGTATTAAAGACGGGCAGGAAGTGGTTGCCGGTCTCATAGTGGCTTTTATTGTCAGTTCATTGGCAGGTGAATTTTTGATTACCTCAGAAAAGAAACAGCATGTAGTCCGGCGCTACTGCTCGGCATTAAAATATTTCATCAAATTCTTATGGGAGATGACAAAAGCCAATCTGCATGTGGCATTTATCGTAATTCATCCCTATCTGCCGATCCGACCGGGAATTGTCAAGATTAAAACCAGATTGACCAAAGATTCAGCCTTGACGGTTTTGACCAACTCGATTACCCTGACACCCGGTACATTGACTGTAGATATTAATCCCGAGAAGAATGAAATCTATGTTCATTGTATCGAGGTTTTATCCAGTGATATAAAGGAAAATACCCGCACGATCGGGGGCAAATTTGAAAAACTTCTGACGGAGGTCTTCGAATGAGACTATTACGCTGGTTTTTGGGATTATTGATAATAGCCGCTTTTCTCTATGGCAATTTCTTCTGTTATCAGGGCGCAATCTTTTATAAACTGATTAACGTGATCCTTTTCTGTACTCTGTTCGTATTGTTTCGGGTTCTGTTTGGCCCCTCGCCAGCCGACCGGATCATTGCCGTGGATATTCTCGGAGTGCTGATAATCGGTCTGCTGGCTTTACTGGGATTGGTGCATAAGCAGTCGTTTTTTATGGATATCGGGCTGATCTGGGCTTTGATGAGTTTTATTGCCTCCCTGGCTTTCGCCAAAATTCTGGAAAGGAGGAATCTGGATGACTAGAGAATTTGTCGGAATGTTTTTTATAATGTTGGGGATTATGTTTGATTTTTTCGGAGTGCTGGGATTAGTGCGTTTGCCTGATATTTATAACCGTTTACAGGCCGCCACCAAGTGTGTAACCTTTGGTTCAATCGGAGTCCTTTTCGGAGTTTTTATAATCCAGGGTTTCAATAATTTTGGATTTAAAGCGCTTCTCGGGATAGTGTTTATCTTTTTGACTTCGCCGGTCGCCGCGCACGCCATTGCGCGGGCGGCGCATCGGAGTGGAGTCAAACTGACGCCGGGTAGCGTAGTCGACCAGTATCAGGATGATCGTGAGTTGAAGGAATAAGAAGGAGACCATCATGTTTTTGCCAAAAATACGTGAACTGAGCGAAGCCCTGCGGTCGCTTTTTTCGGCGCCCTTCACCAGCAAATTCCCGGCTAAACCGCACCAGCCGGCGCAAGGTTTCCGCGGTTTTCCGGAATATCATGAGGAGTTTTGCGTCGGTTGCGGGACCTGCGCCCAGGTTTGTCCCACCAATGCGATTGAGGTATTCAACGACCTGACGACGCGCAAACGGACGTTGCGGGTAGATTACACTTCCTGCGCCCAATGCGGTCAATGCGAAGAAAAATGCATCACCGGTAAAGGCATTCAGCTTTCTCAGAAATTCGATCTCTCAGTTGCCGATTTAAAAGACGACGCAGTTTATAATTCGGTCGAAAAAGAACTGGCGATTTGTGAGGCTTGTGGAGCGATCGTCGCCTGCTATGATCATCTGAGATTCGTCAAAGAAAGGCTCGGCGCCAAAGCCTATGCCAACCCGAATCTGCTGTTGATAACCCAGCAAAATTTCAGTGAAATACCACCTTCTTCGATTAAGGACCGTCTGCGGCGGGAAGATTATGTTAAGATACTTTGTCCGAAGTGTCGCCATAAAGTAGTCGTTATCGATGAATTTTAGAGATTTTAGACAAATCTTAAACGAATTTAAAAACCAAAAAATGGTATTCGTCGGATTGGGCAGTTCACAATGCGGCGATGATGACGCCGGGCGGATTTTACTTAATCGGTTAACCAGGCGAGCCGAACTGAAAGGCGCTGAATTTTTAGATGCCGGAACGAATCCGGAAAATTATCTAGGCAAAATCACAGCCCGAAAACCGGAAGCAGTCATTTTCATCGACACTGCCCGGTTCGGGGCGCCGCCCGGTACGATTAAATTACTTGACGAAAAACAACTTAATCCGACTGATTTCAGCACTCATACCTTTTCAATCGCCATGATTGCGGAGTATATCGCCCGCCAAAATCCATGTCAGTTTTATTATCTTGGCATTCAGCCCGAAAATACGACAATCGGTAAACCAGTCTCCGAAGTTTTAAAGAATGCCATCGCAGTCTTTTTCCAATGATTAAATTGAGAAGTGATGTTCCGCGATAAACCCTATAAGTTGATTCTGCCGTTTCACACTCTGGAGACCCTCCAAACCAGGATTGGCTGGCTGGTTAATCTGCGCTGGGTTGGCATCCTCGGTTTGCTTTGTATTATTCCGATAGGCGAACAATTATTCAGGTTCGATCTGGGATTTCCGCAGATTTACCTGCTGGCGGTAATATTTACGGTGCTTAACCTGATTTACTTTTTCCTGTGTAAATATTTCAAATTCGCCAATTTCGGGCAGGAGATCGCGTTCACCGAAATTCAGATCCTACTCGACTTTGTGCTGATTTCGTTCGTCATTCATTACACTGGCGGCATAGGCAATCCGTTCTATTATATTTACCTGGTACATATCATTATTTCCGGGATTCTTTATCATGGTATCTGGGTATATATCAATGCAATCATCGCGGCCTTTCTGCTAACGATTTGGTCAATTCTGGAATATTATCAAATAGTCAATGTCTATAGCCTTGACGGCACCGCGGCGCCTTTGAGATTCTATCTGATTTCGCTCGCCGCTTTTTATATTTTGATCTTTACGGCGACTTACATCATTCGCGATATTATTTCCGGTTATCGCATTTTGAAGCGCGTAATCGACCAGAAAAGCGAATTGCTGGAGCAGACCATGCTGGAACGCGACAAAATGTTCCGTTTTACGGCGCATGAATTGAAATCGCCGCTGACGACTCTGCGCAGTATGCTGGCTGTGATTGACGAAGTCTATTCCGACAGTCTCCAGGCGGAGCTGAAAGAGATGGTCGGTCGGGCGGTACGCCGGACTGACCAGGTTTTAATGATGGTCAAGGAAATGATCGAGGTCACGCAATACCGTTACGGATTGACCGAACGAAAGTTGGGATGGGTGAATTTCCAGGAATGGATCGATAAGGTCGTTGAACAACAGCGGATTTATGCTACTAATAAGAAAATTTGCCTGGCAGTTAAAAAATTGTCCCAGTCTCGAACGATTTACATGGACGCCGACAGTCTTGAGAAAATTCTCTCCAACCTGATCAATAACGCCATTCGTTATAGCCCGCCCGCCGCCGAAATCACAGTCTTGCCTTTTATCAAGCAAAGCTGTTTCGGATTCGGGGTTAGCGATACCGGAATCGGAATCGCTAAAGATGATATGACGAAGATATTCGAGGAATTTTATCGCAGTCCGAATGCCCGTGAAATGGAAAACCTGGGGACTGGATTGGGCCTAAGCCTTGTCAAACAAATCGTCGAGCAATATCACGGCCGCATTTACGTCGAAAGTAAACTCGGGCAGGGCAGTACCTTTACAGTCGAAATGCCGTATTTAAATTTTGAAATAACCGCGAAATGATATATTTTTTGACACAATGTGCTACTTATTTAAAATATATGCTACGGAGTGAATATGCCTGAATTATTACGTTTTGGAGTTTCTCTGCCGGAAGACTTGCTGACCCGCTTCGATAATGAAATTCGACGCAAGGGTTACTCCAACCGTTCCGAAGCCTTACGCGATCTGATCCGCGAATCTCTGGTGCAAAAAGAATTGGACTCGGACGCCGAGGTCGTCGGGACTTTGACTATGGTTTATGATCATCATGTGGCGGATCTTTCGATCAAGTTGAAAAACCTTCAGCATGAACATTACCTGAATATTATGTCGAATATTCATTTTCACCTCGATCATCAGCATTGTCTGGAGGTAATTGTATTGCGCGGACGTTGTTCGGCAATCAGGAATATCGCGGAACGATTGATCGGCTTGCGTGGCGTTAAACATGGGAAGTTGACTTTTACCTCAACCGGTAAAAATCTACCGGGATTATGACATTAAGGAAGTACGATGCCAGTTAATTTCAAACTAAGATTATTCACTATAATTATAACGATATCAGCCGGCTTGAGGGCCGCGGTAATTTATACCGATACACTGAAAGTATTTCCGTTCGATCCGGTGGTAGTGACTGGTTCACGCACGGCGATCGATCGGCATGAACTGCCAGTTGCCATTACAGTTATTCCAGAAGTTGTCGTCAAGGCAAGAAGCGAGACGCCACTGCTCGACCTGGTGGCGGAAAATGTACCCGGTCTTTTCGTCACAAAACGAACCAATCTGGGGTATGGAGTCAGCAGTGGCAGTGGCGGACAGATAACGATGCGCGGGATCGGCGGATTTCCGAACACTCAGGTTTTGGTACTGATTGACGGGCGACCGGACATTATGGGACTTTTCGGGCATCCGCTGGGTGACGTCTATTTTGGCGGGAATGTCAAAAAGATCGAAGTCCTGCGCGGACCAGCCTCGCTTTTATACGGTTCGAATGCGATGGGCGGCGCGATCAATATCATTACCAATCATAAATCCGATCCAGGTTATCATCTGCGTGCCCCACTCCGGATTGGTAGTTTTAATTCACAACAATTGAATTTGCATCAGTCGTTTGAACACGAAACGTGGGGAATCTCGGCAAATATCGGGGCGGTGAACAGTGACGGATACCGAACCGACGGTCGGGACGATTACGGGAGTCAGAACGGAACCGCCGAAGCTCATTGGCAGATCAGCCAAGATCTGCGCGCGGATGTCAACGCTTATTTTACCAACCTGGAGGTTTATGACCCGGGACGCACCGATAATCCATTCACCAATCATCGCTACAATATCAAACGACGCGGTGGCGATCTGACGCTTAATCACACCCGGACGAAACTGACCAGCGACCTGAAGTTGCACTACAATTTCGGTCATCATGACATTAACGATCCGAATAAGTACCTGTCGGACGATAATACCGCGGGTCTGATTTTGGCCGAAACATATCAGGCGACCGAAAATGCGCGGGTAATGCTCGGATTCGATCTGCGGCAGTACGGTGGTCGCGCCTGGCTGGACTCCAGCTGGAAAGAACACGATGTTTCCGAACAGAGCGTCATTGCTCAGTACAATCAAAAATTTTTTTCATGGTTGAATCTTGATGGCGGTTTGCGTTATACCCGCCATTCTATCGCCGGAACGGAATGGATCCCGGCCATCGGTGCGGCTCTTCATTTTCCAAGAGACTGGCATTTCAAGCTTCAATACGCGAGAGGCTATCGCAATCCGACAATCAATGAATTATATTTATTTACTCCGTCCACAACCGATTTAAAACCGGAAATTTCAACCAATCTGGAATTTATTATTGAGAAAGAAGTATTTGGCTGGTTGTCGACCGGTCTATCGGTTTATCAGACGAAGGCAGAAAATCTGATCGAGAAGGGTTTTGTTTCCGGTCGACCGCTTTACCAAAACCAGGGTGAAACGCTTTTCAAAGGCGTCGAATGGGAAGGGCAGATGGTGGTCACTAAAAATTTTTCGTCATCGTGGACGATGAGTGTCAATTCAGCCTCGCGGAAAGTCGGCGGTATGCCCGGTCAGAAATTTGACCTGAGTCTGCGTTACAATCCGCTCGACCGCTTGCGCCTGACCCTGCAAAGTCAGTGGATCAATAACCTCTACAGTGTCGAAAATCCATACGGTTATGGTGCGCCGGTGTATAAACGACTGCAAGGCTACTGGCTATTGAACTGGCGGAGTAGTATTGAGATCAATCGCAATATTGACCTGACAGCCGAGATCGAAAACCTGACTGACACTGAATATGAGACGATGTATCATTATCCCTTACCGGGACGGACTTTCTGGCTTGGGATCACCATAAAATATTAATGAAAAGATGAGCGATGTTACTTCCGGCATACCAAGAACGGCGTAGTTTTTTCGATGAACAAGCCCCGAATTGGCATTTTCCGGAGGCGGATCGGCAGAAAATCACCAATATCCTGGAATCGCTCGACCTGCCTCAAAATGGAATTATTTTTGACGCCGGTTGCGGTACCGGCAACCTCTTTGTGGTACTTAAGGCAATTGCACCAAATTCCACCATCATTGCCTGTGACATGGCTGGGCAAATGTTGGCTGAATATCGCCGCCGCGTTCCGCATGCGTTAATTCCGCTCTGGCTTGGATTGTGCGAAAAATTACCACTTAAAGACGAGAGCCTTGACCTGATCCTGAATTACTGTGTTTTCCCGCATATCCGGAACAAATCTGAAGCGCTGTCAGAATTCCGGCGCGTGCTGAAGCCCGGCGGGCGCTATTTGATCATTCATCCGCAAGGCCGTAAATCGACCAATCTGAAACATTTTCAGATCGGAACGCCGATTTCCGACGATATTTTACCGGCGCCTTTTACGGTCGTGAATCTACTGAACAATCATAATTTTTCAATCCGGCAGGTGATCGATTGTGACGACCTGTTTCTGATCGAAGCCGCGAAAAGTGTCTGATCCTCATCGTCGTGACTGACGAAATTTCTGAAGGTCATCCGAACTGACGATTGGTGACGTGTCAGATTTGAGAATCTGACGCAACTACAAAAACCTTAATCTCAACATACTGTGACCCTGCGGTGCAAAGAATATCCAGTCGTCACGAAGATGGAAAGCAGTGTCTGTCACGTCTGAGATTCCCCGGCAATTAAAATTTGCAATTTGCATTTTGAAATTTTAAATGGATTAATATACTCCGCCGCCGCTTCTGAGCATCGGGACGAATCGCACCGGAATAACCGATTTGTGAATTAATTTGCCTTTTTGTTTAGTCAGCAGAACGAGTTCCTGGGCGTAGGCCGCGCCGACCGGGATTATCAGGCGTCCGTCTTCAGCCAGTTGTTCTTTGAGCGGCTCGGGAATTTTAGATGGGGCACAGGTTACGATAATAGCATCGAAGGGCGCATATTCCAGCCAGCCTAGATATCCGTCGCCGATTTTACAGTGAATATTATGGTAGCCGAGTTCGTTAAAAAGCTGTTGGGCGTTTTGCCCGAGGGAAGGTATGATCTCGATAGTGAAAACACTGTCGCAGATTTCAGCCAGAATCGCCGCCTGATAACCACTGCCGGTGCCGATTTCAAGGACTTTGTCCGTGCGATGAAGTTCGAGCAATTCGGTCATTAAGGCTACGATATAGGGTTGTGAAATGGTCTGACCTTCGCCGATAGGGAGAGGGTGGTCAGTATAAGCTAACGCCCGATATTTTTCAGGTACAAACCGATGGCGTTCGACTTTCTGCATGGCTTTGATAAGCGCCGGATCACGGACACCCCGGGCAGAAATTTGCTCTTGCACCATTTTCTGGCGCTGTAAGTCGTAATCCGGCTGGCGAACAGCCTGCGAAAAAAGCATTCCCACCAAAAGAAAAGGTAGAAAAAAGAGTTTATTGAATTTAGAAAAACTCATAACGTTGCTCGACCGACTAATATTGATCAGTTGCGAATCTCCAGAATCCCGAAAACCACCTCAGCCTTGATTTCCAAAATTATCTCACTCTCGGCGCTCGCAACCGCCTCAATCTGATTGTCGATCCGCCCGAAAACCGGTCCTCCGCTAATTTCGATGCGAATGCCCTTGGGTACAATCAAGGCTGTGCGGCCGAAAATGGTCTCGATATGAAGATGACAGCGCCCCGTTTGCATTTGAGCTGAACGCAGATCGACTGTCATTTTTCCGAATACCGTTTCAACTTTTCCTCCGCCGAATTTGTCCGAGACGACATTTTCAGTGAAATCAGAAAAAACGGCTTCCAGATTGATCGTGTCAGAATCAGTAGTTTTCGTCCGGGAAGTACCTATCGTCGTCTGCCAGTCGAATTTACGTGGTCGAATTATCAAACCGATTCCGACTAGGATTAATAACAGGGCAATTAATAGCGCGCCGCCAATAACATCGTTAATTTTCAGTAAAAAAATAACTCCCAGTCCGATGAAAAACCAGC
>JALOAB010000034.1 GCA_023229045.1 Fidelibacterota bacterium | reverse complement strand
GGAAAATCATATACCGCCTTGAAAGCACGTATTAAGGCTTTATAGGACACCATATTCTCAATATTATTGATATAAGGAGCTATATACTGCCATTTTTTACTAACATCCAGAGTGCCTTGTGGCCATGGCGTAGCGGCGTGAGAACCAACTCCTGGCATACCGACTATTGTCAAATCGGAATTTAAATTATGAAAGAAAATATCACATAGATCGAATCGCGGCCATTCCCCGTTCGGATCAGGTGCAAAATGGTCGTGCGATTCAACGATCGGTAGAGTTTCCACAATTGTAAGTATATCGTTATAAATATCTGTCTTTCTTTTCATAGTAAATATTCCTATTTAGTAATTACTCATTTATCCTGGAGACTTTGTTTGACTAACGGTAAAATAACTTGAAAATATTGGTCATCAACTGGAAAATCATACTTTCTAAATTGTTCGCGAAGGTCTTCTCGGGCAACAGCGCTAAAAGCCGTAATGAATATTGTAATGCGTTTGACCTCGTCATCGCCTGCCAATTGGTAGATTTGATCATTAATCTCATTTTCTAAAAATATTCGGAAAAAGACCGGAAAAATATCCCAGCCGTAGCGATCTCCTAAACGTATTAAGATCCCATCAATAATATCGGGAGTAATATGATTTCTATCCGGCTGATGGTTTTCGTAAAATTCTAAAGCAGATATAAACTTCGTCCGCATTGACTTGTTCTCTGCTTCAAACATATCTTTAACGAGAGGTTTTAAAATATTCTTATCGATTTTTTCAGTAATATAAAGACTGGCGAGAGTCGCCAAACCTTCGCTAAAACCAAAAAATATCGGATTAGGATTATAGTATGAATCTCCCATGAGACTAGCAAATCCGGGCAATCCACCAAATTGAAAATTATGACCTATTTCGTGAAATGTGAGAAAAAGCGGAAAATTGTTTTCTGTAATGTGTCTTTTCCCAAAATGAATCGGATTACCACTATAAGCAAAAGTGATGGAAGGATCATACAAAAGCACCTGCTTTTCGCCCGGAAGAGGTCCCAAAGAGGGAAATTGACCGGCGGCGAGTTCCTTTTCCAATAAATAGCAGGTATCCAATAATTGGATTAAGTCTAAAGTATCTATCGTCGATTCATACCACTTCGGGAAATCAAGTCGGATGTAATCGCCTTCATAGTTGTTGATGATTCCTAAATCACCAATGACAAGATCCTGTGGTTTGCCGATTCCGATCCATTCCGTATCCTCAGAGTATACTTTCAACTGCCAACGATATAACCGTCTTTTAAAGCGCGAACCGTCTTGAAATATTCCATTAAAAGAATATTTGGCGGTATTTATTCGTCCAGAATTAAAATATTGAGTTGTGTCGGTACTGTAGATTTCGATCTCGTAATTGGCATCGGAACAATATGGTTTCCAGCTAAAATTCAATGGATTCTGATCGTTTACTTTTTCCAGGTCAACATTCTCGCCATCCTGCGGGTAGAAAATTTTCACCGCAAATCCATCGACGTATCGAACCTTAAATTTTGGTTTTGCTTCGTTTATCTCAAGATCTACAGTTTTCCATTGAAGCGGCATTCGAACACCAACATCGACCGGGTGAGTTATCAGGTAATACTTACCAAATGGTAAATTGGAGATA
Source organism: Fidelibacterota bacterium (assembly GCA_023229045.1). Lineage (GTDB taxonomy): Bacteria > Fidelibacterota > UBA2242 > UBA2242 > UBA2242 > JAGNGI01. The sequence goes on along the minus strand of JALOAB010000034.1, from coordinate 12,586 downwards.
GTAAAAATGCCATTTGAATCGGTCACTACTTTACCAAAATACAAACCGGTAATAGCATTATGGATATTAATTTGTAAACTACAGGGTTCTTCATTCTCGAAAAACACACCCCTGATTTCTCCTCTATTGTCAGCGGCTACTACTTCATTAAATTGAAAACAAGATCCGATCATAAGCACCAGTACTATTCTAATCAACTTGGTTATTCTCATTTTAGTATTTTTCTTTTCCACCATTAACATTTTTTACTTAGGTGTCATAATTGATTTATTAGAGGTCAGTTTAGCACTCCATATTTTCGCGAGATTACTGCATCCAAAAAATATTTCCAGTTTTACTTATACCTTTTTTAAATATGTTCTTTCAAGAAATCTATTAGTGGCATCATGTAGCTTCAGACATACTTTTTTCGCACTGAGTTCCTCCCCGAAATAGAGCATTTCCATATTTCGTCGATAAATATCATCCCATTCTTGATATTTACTAATATACGGTACTACAACCCCATCTCTTCGCGCTAAATCATAAAACACTTTTTTATAATTTTTCATTTTCTGGGCTAGCCTTCCTTGAGGTAATCCATATTCGTATGCTGACATCCTGCTGACAAACATTCTCCCCTTTTTACCAATAATTTCTAAATTCTCAGGTTTGCTGAGTATGTAGCGAATCAATTCATAAGCAATATGTTTATGAGTAGCCTTAAGTGGTATTGACAATGCTGAACCACCTATAAATTGGAAACGGCCTTTAGGACCTTTTGGGGACGGCGCAATCGTCCAGTTAAATTTATCTTCTAATAAATCTCCAAAGGCCGGAGCTCCCAAATCAGCATTAATCGCTACCACTCCATCGACAAAAGGTTGAGGCCGGCCTTGTGTAATTTCGGGGACAGGCGCCACCTTATGTTTCCATCTCAGATCAGTCATCCACTGATAGGCTTCAATTGTCTCGGGTAAATTGAATTTCGATTCGGTCAAATTTTCATTGAACCAATCTCCTCCAAAAGAACGTAAAATCCAGTATTGATTACCAGCACTGGCTTCGCTACCAAGATTTAATCCAAATTGCCGATCACCTTTGGTAAGTTTTTTACCAACTCGCAACAGATCATCGAAGGTCCAGTCTTCGGTAGGTAATTCTTCATCGATCTTTTCATACATATCTAAATTAATATATAATCCACCAGTCGCATAATCATACGGGAAAGCATATTGTTTGTTACTGTATTTAAAGGATTCGACTTGGGTTGGATAATATTCATCAGGCCAACCGTCAGGTTTGAAAAATTCAAGAAATGGATCCAGTTCCTGCAGAAGGTCAATTGCCGCGAATGATTTGGCACGGGTATCATGCATCCAAATCATATCCGGCGGTGAACCGCCAGCTAATAAAACCGGCAATTTTGTGTTATAATTCGCAAAACTTATTCCCCAATCGAGTTGTACTTTTATATTTGGATAATATGTCCTAAAAAACTCATTAATAATAAGATTCCATTTTTCAAACTGAAAGGCGCTTTCCCAGCTCATTATTTTAAACGTTCCGCTTATCTGAGGATCTACAATGCCCATTGTCCAGTCAGTTGCAGGAAATTTTACGTCAAAAGGCAATATTTCATTACTAATGGACTTACTCGCCTTTTCACAAAAACGTAAAAAAGACATGCCATAGGCTCCCAGACCAAGTTGGCCTAACCTTTTTAAGAAATCTCTTCTTATCATATTACTTTCCTATATTTTATTCGATGAATATTGACCGATACTCAACCCTTGAGTCCGGATGTTACGATTCCTTTGACGTAATACTTCTGACCTATAATAAAGAGAATAATTATTGGCAAAACCGTCGCACAAGAAGCCGCCATGATCAAATGCCAGGGTGTCTCGGCGGCAATTCTTGTTTGAAACATCACCAGTCCAAGAGGTAATGTTTTATTGGAAATCGTATTAATCATTATCAACGGCCAAAAGAACTGATTCCAGGTTCCCATAAAGGTGAAAATTCCCAGAGTAGCAAATACCGGTTTGCATAAGGGTACGATTATTTTCCAATAAAGTCGCCAATAACTACAACCGTCAATTTTGGCCGCATCCTCTAGTGTTCTTGGAATTCCCATCATAAACTGGCGCATTAAAAAGGTTCCCCACGCACTAAACAGGCCGGGAACAATTATAGATTTAAGCGTATCGATCCAACCGAAGGATTGCATAATAATAAAAAGCGGAATCATTAAAACCGGAAAAGGGATCATCATTGTAGCCAGATACATCAGGAATAATTTATCTTTACCTGGGAATCTTAGACGCGCAAATGCATATCCCCCTAGTGAACAAGTAAACAATTGTCCAACTGTTACAAAAATGGTTACGAGGAGTGAATTAATAAAAAACCGATCGAATGGAAGCGCCTTCCAAGCTTCTACATAGTTTGACCATTGGAATTTCTTAGGCATGAATACCGGTGGAAATGTCCATATCTCCCCCGCTGTTTTAAATGATGACAAAATCATCCAAACAAATGGCAGTATTACCACTATACCTGTCAGAATCAAGAGTATGTACGATAAGTAATCCACTAATCTTTTGCTGGTGCTCTTTTTCAACATACCTTCCTAATTGACTCCCATATCGAAGACCCATTTATTGGAAAGGCGCCATTGGAGAAGAGTCAGTGCCAATACAATAACGAACAACATCATAGCCACAGTGGCGGCATACCCCATCTTAAACCATTCAAAGGCATTCTGAAATATATAATATACCAAGGTGGTTGTCGCTCCGGAAGGGCCGCCGCGAGTCATGATATAAAACTGGTCAAAACCCTGAATCGAACCGATCGTGGTAGTTACGATTACAAAAAAGGTAGTGGGTGAAATTAGTGGAATCGTAATATGAATTATTCTATGCCACCAATTGGCTCCATCGATTTCAGCCGCCTCGTAGTATTGCTCCGGGATAGTCTGCAAACCGGCCAAAAATATTAACATTGAGTAGCCAACGCCTTTCCAAATACCCATAATAATGATAGCTGGCATCGCCCAGGTTTTGCTCTGTAGCCAGCGCGGTCCTGTTATCCCAAGTTTACCGAGAAAAAAATTAAATAATCCGAAATCGGCGTTATACAACCATGACCACACGATTGCAATCGCCACTAAAAGAGTGACACTGGGTAAAAAATACAATGTTCGAAAAAATACAACACCGCGAATCTTCCGATTTAATAAATATGCCAGAAAAAAAGCCAGAATGACCGTCAGCGGTATTGTGCCGATCGCGTAATAGAACGTGTTCCAGAGGTATCTCCAGAATAGTTCGTCTTTCAAAAGATTGCTGAAATTCTGGAGCCCTACAAATTCAGGGCTGGAAGCCAAATTCCATCTACTGAATGTGAGGAAAATACTGGCTATAATCGGTATTAGACTAAAGATTATAAATCCAATCAGGTTAGGGGATAAAAAACCGTATCCGGCTATCTTCTCTTTTTGTACGTTCTTTAATCTAAAGTGCATTAATTTCATTATAATAACAATTTAATAAACATTTAATTGATTTAACATCCACTCTGTCACTATGCATATACTCAGAGCCGTCAAGCAACATCGATAATGACTTTGATAGTATCATGTAAATCGTTAAGACATTTATTAAGGCCATTCTCTAGCTTTTCCAGAGGAAAATGATGGGTAATAAGTTCGGCGGCTTTGATCCTTCCCTGTGACACTAATTCAACTGTAAAATCAGTAAGTTCTTTAGTCTTAGCAATTCCAGGCTCAAATCCTCGCATAGTAATATCTTCGTTACTTATTAGTTGAGTATTAACAGAATCATTCTTTCCGCGATGCCCAAAAATCATATATTTCCCATGACGTTTTAATAAATTTAAAGCCAAATCAATTGAATTGCCTTGTGACCATCTATTATCTCCCATAGCATCAATTACAACATCCACTCTTCCAACCATCTGACTGAGTAAGTCAAAAGCTTCTTCGTGACTTTTTCCATTCAAGTTTAACGTATCATCAGCGGCTATTTTTTTAGATGCTTCCAATCGATTATCATATAAATCTACCGCATAAATTCTAGCTACTCCCGTTAATCTTGCCTCTTGCGCTAAAAACAATCCAGCCGGACCTTGCCCCAACATTAAAACTTTATCTCCGACATGGAGACCGGCATCATATATTAAGCGTATAGTCCCGCAAATCAATTCTAATAACGCGCCTTCGTCATAGCTCAAATCATCTGTCAGTTTACAGACTCCGAGGCAATTGGGTTTAATAGCATTAAACTCAGCAAAACCGCCAGTCATTTTTACCCAAAATCCGACTCGATCACCTATTTTATATTCGTGCGCACATTCTTTACCCACTTCAATAACCTCACCACAACATTCATGCCCTAGAATATGTGGCATTTTGGGTGTTGCATACGGGCGAAACGTTCCATTCCAGATATGTGTATCAGTCGAGTTGCAAATTGCTGAACGATGCACCTTAATTAATAATTCATCCGGATTACATTTCGGTTCAGGGACATTTTCGATTGTTAATTGCATTGGTTTATGCAATACAGCTGCCTTCATTTCCATTCTCCTTGTTTAAGTGCTTGTATAGTGTTATTAACGTTCATTTTGAACATCTCTTTAAGAAAATTCGGATGGACATGTGGCTCCATAGTAAAAAATCCACTATATCCATCTTTTACGAGGTTATTAAAAAGCGATGAATACGGAATGGCTCCTTTGCCCAGTTCACAGCATAAATAATCCCCCGATTTATCTTGCCAAAGAAAGCCGTCTCCAGGATGGTCATATAATTTTTCATGGTACTTCATTCCATCTTTTATATGAACATAAGAGATATACTTTTTTAATAAATTATAAGCATAGGGGTAAGGCTCTTCACCGGCAAAATAAAAATTACATGGATCAAAATTCAAGCGAAAATAAGGCGAGTTTATGGTTTCGATAAGTTCTAACACATACTCGGCTTTTCGGGTAACATCGACGCCTGTGATATCAAATTCATTTTCGAGCACAATCGTGATCTTTTCTCTTTCTGCATGTTCTAAACATAATTCGATATTTTCTTTGTAACATTTTATCGCCTGCTGTGGAGTTCTTTGTGGGTTTGCTCCAAAATATGTATTGACAATGTTTGATCCCAGAATTTTGGCGGCTTTTATACTGGATATTATCAAATTCTGTCTCTCGTTGATATTTCCCGGGAGATTCAGTTGTGTCCACGTAGAAATACATATTGCAGAGAGTTTTCGTTCATCTAATTCTTTCTTAATCTTATCAATGTTCTCGAATTTAAAATTATGTGGAATCCATAATTCCAAATTGGACACGCCTAAATATTGTGCGATACTATATACTTCCTCAATCGGACGATGGGGATATTCAGTTCCTGAAATAGCTATTTTATCCTGAATTTGCTTGAACTTCATTTTTCTATAACTCCCGACAACAATGTTCTTTTATTCTTGTTACAACGCAACTGTTAATCCAGTCTGAGACAGAATACCAAAATCCTGAAGGTTCAATACAGAATAACCAAACTCAAACGTAGTGTTCAGTATATAGAAGCGGACTCCGGCGCCGAGGCTCCAGTCGAAACCTTCACGATCAAACTGATATCCTCCCCTCAGGATGTAGTTTTCCATAAATTTATATTCCAAGCCGGCGCTACTATTCTGTCCTAGATCGTTAAAATAATTAACACTACCCATAATGGCGAGTTTGTGGTATTTTATTTTTAAGACGTCATATCCAGCTCCAAATCGAAAACTCGTTGGCAGGCGAATATCCTTAGGAACGACTTCCAGTACCACTTCATCTGTTTTATAATCAGGAAAGATTTGATATTCTATTTGCAATTGATCGCCTGATATTTTTTTATCTAATCCAAAATTATTGAAGGACATCCCGACATGGAATTTCTTATAATTATAAACAAGCCCCATATCAAAAGCCCATCCGTCAGACACCAAATCCCAGATCGTCTCATTAATATATTTAACGGAGACAGCCGCGCTGAAACGATCTGTAATTTTACGTCCATATGTAGCTGTAAATGCCAGATCAGAAGCTGTAAATTTCCTACCAGTTCCCTGAGGCTGAAGTATGGTAGTTTCCTCCATGTCATCCATGGTAATAAAATTGATAGAAGCCCCTACAAAATCATTACTGGTTACCGGCGTTTTAAATCCAATATAATTATGATTAATTGAAGCAATCCACCTGTCAATAAAAAAAGTCGCAGATTTTTTATTATCAAGACAAATACCGGCAGGATTCCAGTATAAAGCTGTTGGGCTTTCGGGCATAGCGGTATTTGCCCCTCCTAAAGCGACTTCTCTACTGCCCACTCCTAATTTCAAAAATTGAAATCCTGCTGTTCCGACCTTATTATCAATTTGACGGGCGAGCAACATTCCAGGTAACACCAGTAATAATAATTTGACTTTAATATGCACTCTCATATTTTACCTCGCTTTTTAAAAGATCATGTCCTCTTTGCAAGGGTCCATGGTAATTCAACCAAGTACTTGCTTGGGATTGATTTCCATAAACCATTTTGGCTTTCGATATGAACCTACTTTCTTGATTATCCAGCATATTCATTATCTTATGATAGCGAATTTTCCAACGTCATTACCATACGGAGAATCAATATAGAAAACATACACACCAGTGGCTACTTTCTGATTATTTCTTGTCATCAAATTCCAGAAAGCGGTCCCCTTGGTCTCACTATCAAATCCTCCACGATATGGTTCATTATGATGGATTGTATTAACCAAATCACCGGCTAAGGTATAAATCCGGATGGTACATTCGGTGGGAAGATTTATAAACTGAACTTTCTGATAATCATTATCAATATCCCAGGCCGCCCGCACTAAATAAGGGTTGGGTACTACTTTGACATTCATTTTGGTATGGTAATTAACCTGACTGGCTACTGTTGAAAACCGATATATATTGCCTTCGTGAGGGGCGCCTACCCCTGAAAGACTGACAATCATCGTATCGCCGGCAACAATTTCTTTGTTTGGATCTTCTATGAATATAAAAGCCCCGGGTAGATAGACCTTATAACCGGTCGCCTCATTTGAAAGGCTATTTCTAAAATCGATCGGATTATTATACCAGCTCCAGGTCGTATCTCCCGATACCGGATTTACCGATAAAACAACTTTCTCGTAACTTGCTAATCCATATGTCTGACCAAAAGACTTCTGGACATTAAGCAAGGTGTCACCGCTATCAAGATCATAAACATTTACTCTTCTTCGGCCAGCTAATTCGTAAAATTCGACTAAATAATCATGCGGTAAAAAATAAGCCCCGAATGGTGCCATCAGCGGAATCGCTGTTTGAGGAGTTAAGAAGTCGTCGTATTCTGTTGTCTGATGAACCCTTACATCAGCTTTTGCCTGTTTAAAGTATACGGTATCGATTTGATTCAATAATAAGTTCGGACCTGTATACTTTAACAGCATTCCATCAAACAGGTCAGATTTGACTGTCACCGATGGATTACTGATCGGAAAATTCAGAGTACTGATAATAGTGTCTTCGCTGGCCGTGTCTACCAAATGAATATCAGGTCCAAATCCCGTTATTTCTTTATCATAGCGAAAACTTGGTACATCTGAAAATCGTATTTCAAAGGTCTTGTCTTTTACACTATCCGAGATTAGATACTCTGGAGTAACTGTAAACTGAATATCTTCCTCAACTCCGGCTACTAGTTCCAGGCCTTCTATCTGAGGTTGGGTAAAATTAGAAGGCGGTGAATTGGGAGCTTCCGCCTGGAAGTTTACTGCAAATACCATCCCGGTTTCCAGCGGCGGTACGACTTCAAATTCAGGATTACCATAATTCAAAGGTTGATATTCACCTTTATCATAAGCTGTGACCGCATAATAATAAAGTTTCCCGTTTATTAATTCTTCATCAACGTAACTATGAACTAATCCCGTATTATTTCCGATAGGATTTCCTAAATCATCAAAACTTACTTTATCCCATTGTCCTAATAACTCAAAACTGCCCTCATCGCCAGTCGTACTTTTCCACAATTTGTAGCCTTCAAAGTCCAAGGAGTCGGAAAAGTCCGGTAGCGACAGAATTTTTTCAACTGTCCGTTCGGCTACATCGTCCCAGGTAATCACTATCTTTTGATCAAGTGCAGTTAATTTTATTCTAGGTAAAGCAGGCGGTTGGGGAAACCTGTAGTTATTATCATAAACAAACTGAGCATTTTGAGCTACTATTTTCAAATAATCTGCGTATTTCTCTGGATTCCCTCTCACTGAGGAATCATAATACCACATCGGCCAGGCAAAACAGAATGCAATCACAAATGTCGTCGATTCGCCATACGCCAGATCAAATGGACCGGATGCTAAAAATATTCTTTTATCAGCTGGTTCGGTATCTTCCAGATCGTAATAATCCGAGGAAATTATGTCATATCGCATTTCATCGGTGGTGGGATCATCAGCCCAACGCCTGAAAGAGGTCATCTTTGCTTGACCAGTAATAGGATCTCTCGCGGGACCATCTAAAAATTTTATACCGATATATCCCGGTGGATGTTCTAATTCTTCTTCTATACCAGACAATTCTTCGGCACTGTAAGCATAACCTATATTTAAATCAGGGATACAACCAGTTAAATCATTGGTAGGATCACATATATCGGCATCCATCGCAAAACCCACATAGGCATCATCCCATGTTTTTTGATTGGGATGAATATTTTTTATGGTATACTTAACAAATGCAATATCCCAGACATCCCGGAAACTGCTTGTCCATGAATAGGTCTCGGCTGTTATCAAAGCACCTAGAGACTTCCCACCCACAAATTGTTTACTAGAATCTAAATCATTACATTGCGACCAGGTATCCATCTCAGAGATAGTGATGGGATTCCCATCCGTATTATAGCCTTTCGGCCAGGGTGGTAATCCAGCGTTGGGATAATCCGTACTAACGTAGACGATTTCTTTTGGATCGTTATATCCCGGTTCGTTAGGTAGATTACCAGGGACAAACTCAGTTTGGCAATTCTGCGTGTTATAACCAACGGTAACCTGTTTATTGCCATCAATTTTGGCGCCTATCCATATACCAGCGCCAAATATATATCCCTCGTTTGTACCACGTAACCAAGTTCCCGGATCGGTGTCGTAAAAGCGACCTGTATTGGAGACGGGAATATCGTACCTGGCATATATGTGCCTGATATTATATATACTGGGTTTTGCTAAACGAGTGCTAACCTTCGGGAGTGCCCAAATATTAGTGGTAATTAAACATAACATAAATATTATCAAATTTCTTAAATCTGATTTTTTTAACTTTATAAGATTGCTATAATTCATAACAAATTTCTCCTTTGCAGATGATTTGTGCATTCCGTAAATCCATCTAATGATATTTCTTTAGAATTTAACATCAATCCCGATCATATAGGTTCGCGGAGTCGGATAGTTTCTTTTAAAACTCAACATATCATCTCTCAAGCGTTCATAAGCAACAAGTCTTTCAGATGTCGTCAAAGCGCCGTCGTTATTTATATCCGCCCATTCAGAGTATAGGTTGCTTTCTCCCTTCAAATATGTATCAGATGCAAGAGAGCCTTCCGTCAGGCAGAACATATCTCTGTCAGGATTCCCTGATCCTTCAAAGACAGAAAATGGTTTTTGTAAATTAAAAAGATTATAAACCTCAACAAATAACGTCAGATCTTTTCCAAAGATTTTAAAATCTTTATAAAATCTCCCATCAGAAGAGTAGGTCCATGGGTAGCGTGCTGAGTTAAATCGGTCGCTTGTTACATTCATCGTATAGGCGGTAACTGGAGTGTATGGTCTACCGGAATGGGCAGTTGCCATAATATTGGCACCGATACCCGATAACAATTTTTTATTAAAAATGGTCGGACCCATTCCATAAGGAATACTAAAATCAAAATTAAGATAGACTGTATGATTTTGGTCAAAATCCATTGGCATAGTATCCTGAGGATAAAGGGGCTCATACCCTAATAGTCTGGCGTGGGTCATACTCAATAACGGGTAACGTGTAATTTGAGTTACATCAGAAGAAGTTCCGTCGGCTTTACAGTATGAATAGCTGACTGATCCACCAAAAAAATGACTATATCTTTTTCGTAAGGTAATCTCAAAACCTTTGGATTCTGCATATTCTTCGTTAACAGCCTGGAAGTACCAATTCATATCCGGAGATCTGGTTATTCTATAACCTTCCAGATTAAACATGTTCTTCTGGTACAGAGTAACATCAAGCGCCATATCATGATTTAAAATAGTCGATACTCCAACTTCATAAGCAATCGTCTTTTGCGGATCAATATTCGGATTTCCCATATTCAAATCAGCTTGATTTCGGTCAAACCAGAGATAAGCAAACATTCTCTCCATGGGCGGTCTCTGGAAAAAATATCCGTAATTAAAACGAAACATCATCTGATCCGTGACCGGAAATGAAATGCCCAGTCGCGGACTCAACTGATATTTAGCTTCTGGGGTAACACGATCTTGCTTAAAAGGATTAGAAGGGGTAGTCTGTAAAGGATCTACCCTATATTCGGTGACCGCATTGAAGTAATCAAGTCGCAATCCTAGGTTTAAATAGATACCCTCTAATTGTAGCTGGTAATTGAGATATGATGCAAACTCGATAGGTTGATAGCCATTACCAAGATCGTCAACCGATTCAATGGTTAATGCGGTGTCGCTTGGTGATTCTTCGTAAAAATCAATAAGGGGATAAGAAACACCAACACCGTTATAAGTTGACATTCCCCCAATTCTGAAACAATTAACATTGTGTTTATTAAATTCAAATCCAATCTTGATCTCATGATTCTTTTGGATTTGACTAGTCAGATCATACTTAATAATGAAATTTCGATCTCGGCTCTCAGAATACCAGTCATTATCACCTGACCAGATAAAATAATTAAAATAATCAGCATCCATTGTATTTTGTATACCGCCTGTTATCCCATAAGGATTATTCGCAGAAACCAGATCGGTCGTACGTCTTGAATAGACATTATCTACCCCCTGACTATCCCGCAGGCGCCATTTGCTGTATTTTGTTCCGGTTGTATCTCCAGGTATTTGATAGTTCCGATCGAGAAAGGGTTTGCGAAATGTGAAATCTTCCCACCAATTACTATTAGCTCCGACCTTATTCCCCGACCATTCCGAGCGGTCTCGCTGTCCACTAATCGAGTGCCAATCCATCACCCCTACTTTGAAGGTATAATAGGTTTTTTTATTAATTGCATGATCCAGAATAATAGTGCCATATTTCGACTTATTTAACCATGCTCCGTTGCGATCTAACTGATTTTCATCAGAACCAAAGCGCCAGAACATATCATAGTTAAGCCCCTGTGTTCTGTTCAGTGAACCAGTTACTTTTAGTTTCATGGTGGATGTGATAGGCTGAGTATACTTAAAATTAGTTCTATATTCTTGATAACCTTCGTGCGGATGCCGGCCAAGATTGGTGCCATCAGGAGCAATTACTTTTCGCTGGGGATTCATATCCCGAGTATTCAAATAACCTGTAATGAAAAACCTGCTGTTTTTGATCAATGGACCACCGAAGGTAATATCCCAAATATTAGCATTCTTATAAAATTGACTCCCCGAACTTAATTTATCGGTTTGGTAACGTAGATTACCACTATACTCCGATCCGCCTTCCTTAGTAACAACATTTACAACTCCCCCCATAGCATTTCCATACTCTGCGGAAAATCCTCCGGTTTGCAACACGATTTCTTCCACAGCATTCTTATTGACATCCGTGATCATTCCGCCACTGATCGGATTAGTCAGCGAAAGTCCATCAACCATGTAATTAACTTCCGTCCAACGACTACCTCTTATATATGATCCGCTAGCTACTCCAGCGGTAGTGTTGACAACAGCGCTGACTGATTGTACAACCAAGTTTTTAAATTCCTCTGATGATAGTGTCCTGGTACTTGAAGATACTTCCTTATGAATCATTGGTCGTTGAGCGACTACTTCAACAACACCGATGTCAATCGCCTCAGATTCCATTTCAACATTAATTTCAGTAGTTATATCGGGAATGATTTCAACATTCCTAACCGATACTACCCTATACCCTATATAGCTGACTGTTAAAGAATAATTGCCACTCGGAATATTTATTATATAATAGTGACCGTCTAAATCGGTAATAGATCCTAACATCGTACCGACTAATACGATGTTTGCACCAGGCAAAGGTTTACCTGTTGACTTTTCTGTTACATTTCCAGTGATTTTACCTTTAGTTCCGCCATAAGCCATAGTTGATATGAATACAATCAGAAAGATATCCATAAAAACATTAAATAATTTGTTTTTCATCATAATAAACCTCCAGGTTATAGAGTCCGTATTTTCCTATACTTTTCATACCCTTACCTTATAATGGCGCATTTCTGAGTTTTTAGCCCCTGATTCGTTTCTATTGATAGCATATAAATTCCACTGGCTATATCAGAAGCATT
>JALOAB010000033.1 GCA_023229045.1 Fidelibacterota bacterium | reverse complement strand
ACCAAATGGTACGAGTACTGGCTTGCCAAAAATTATTTCCACGCCAACGCCAATTCGCATAAAAAACCATTTGTAATCGTCATCCCGCCGCCGAATGTCACCGGCATTCTGACGATCGGGCACGTCCTGAACAACACGATGCAGGACATCCTGATCCGGCACGCCCGCATGCAGGGCTTTGAGACCCTCTGGTTGCCGGGCACCGATCACGCCGGAATTGCTACCCAGAACGTCGTCGAAAAAAATCTGCGCAAAGAAGGCAAAACCCGCTTCGATTACGGACGTGAGGAATTTATTAAAATTGTCTGGGACTGGGCGCTCAAACATAAAGGCATTATCCTGACGCAATTGCGCAAAATCGGCTGTTCAGCGGACTGGGAACGCGAACGTTTTACCCTTGACGAAGGACTTAATCGAGCCGTCCGTCAGGTCTTTGTCGAGCTTTATAAAAAAGGACTGATCTATCGCGGGCGCCGCATCATCAACTGGTGTCCGGTTTCGCAGACTGCTCTTTCCGATGAGGAGGTTATTCATCGCGATACTAAAGGTCATCTCTGGTATTTTCGTTACCCGCTGACGGACGGTACTGGTTTTATCACGGTCGCAACGACGCGCCCGGAAACTATGTTGGGCGATACCGCCGTAGCCGTCAATCCCGAAGACCCGCGCTATCAGAAATTAATTGGCAAAAAGGTCAAACTGCCGATCGTCGGCCGCATCATTCCGATCGTCGCCGATGATTTCGTTGATCGTGAATTCGGTACCGGGGCCGTCAAGGTCACGCCTGCTCACGATCCGAACGACTTCGAAATTGGCGAACGCCACAACCTGGAAAAAATCAATATCCTGAATCCCGACGCTACGCTAAGTGAAGCCGCCGGACCGTTAGCCGCCGGCAAGGATCGCTTCGAAGCCCGCAAATTGGTTGTGGCTGAAATGGAGCACCTCGGATTGCTTGAAAAAATCGAAGATTATTCGCACTCGGTCGGCTACAGTCAGCGCGCCGACGTGATGATTGAGCCTTATCTCTCTGAACAATGGTTCGTACGCATGAAACCGTTGGCCGAGCCAGCCCTGAAAGTCATCGAAGAGAAACAAATCCATTTTCATCCAGAACGCTGGGTTAAAACCTATAATCACTGGATGACAAATATCCGCGACTGGTGCATTTCACGCCAGCTCTGGTGGGGTCATCGTATTCCGGTTTTTTATTGCGACGCCTGCGGTTGGATAGATGCTCTGGTCGAAGATCCTTCCGCCTGCCCGAAATGCGGCAGTCCGGTACGCCAGGACGAAAACGTGCTCGATACCTGGTTCAGCTCCTGGCTCTGGCCATTCTCGACGATGGGCTGGCCGGAAGATACCGCTGACCTGCGCAAGTTTTATCCGACTGACGATCTCGTCACCGGACCGGACATTATCTTTTTTTGGGTGGCGCGCATGATTATGGCCAGCCTCGAATTCCGCCACGAAATCCCGTTCCGCAATGTCTATTTCACCGGCATTATCCGCGATGCCCAGCACCGCAAAATGAGCAAATCGCTCGGCAATTCGCCCGATCCGCTGGTTCTCGTTGAAAAATACGGCGCCGACGCCCTGCGCTTCGGCATTATGCTGATCGCGCCGCAGGGGCAGGACATTCTTTTTACAGAAGAACGCCTTGAGGTCGGTCGCAATTTCATGAATAAAGTCTGGAACGCCGCCCGCTTCATCCTGATGAATCTGGACGAAAACGCTCTGCCCGTTGAAAATTCCGAGCCGGCGAAACTGAAACTGGAACTGGTCGACGAATGGATCCTGAGCCGTCTGAATGCCACCATTCATGCCGTTGATAAAAATCTGAAAAAGTACCGCTTCGACGAGGTCGCGCGTAATATTTATGATTTCGTCTGGAGTGATTACTGCGACTGGTACATCGAACTCATCAAAGATCGCCTGTATAAAAAGTCACCGGAGGAAAAACAGACCGCTCTGCAGATGGCGGTTTATATCCTGAAAAATTTCCTGAAATTGCTCCATCCGTACGCACCGTTCATCACCGAGGAAATTTATCAACATATCAAGTCATCCTCGGAACCGGATATCATCGTATCAGCCTGGCCGAAGGTCGAATACCATCCGAAAGACAAGTCGCTAGCCGAGCGATTTGAACTCCTGCAGAAAATCGTTACCGCTCTGCGCACCGCCCGTAGTGAAATGAATATTTCGCCGGCCACTCAGATCGAATTAGTAGTGCGCGCCACCGAGAGTGTTCCGGTGACTGAATTAATGAACAACACCGAAATCCAAAATTACATTAAGAACCTGGTTAAAATTACCCATATCTCGTTCGTTGACAAAAGCCACAAACCGGCGCATTCTTCTACCGTAGTGGTTCACGGAACCGAGTTTTTCATTCCGCTCGAAGGCGTGATCGATCTGGTAGCCGAAACCGCCCGACTCGAAAAGGAAATCAATCGTTTGACCGGTTTGTTAAAAGGCGTCCACGCCAAGCTTTCCAATTCCGATTTTATCGCCCGGGCTCCGCAGGAAATTATCGCCAGGGAACGCGAAAAGGAACAGATGCTCGGCGAACAATTGCAAAAGATTAAGGCGAATCTCAAAGTGTTGAGCGATTAGCCGGCGCTATGATTTTTTAAATATAAAATATATCAGGAGGGTTTTATGCCTGGACTAAAACAAATGATGGTTTTGTTGTTGGCGGTCTGCGGTTCGGCGATGGCAATTTTGGCTGATACGCCTGTCAAATCGACCCAGATCACGGTCTACAATAACAATCTGGGGCTCGTCTCCCAGACGCGTACGCTCGACGTGACCAAAGGCGCATCCGAAATCCGCATCGAAGGCGTCCCGGCCAAAGTCGATCCAACCTCGGTCAGGATTTCCTTCATCAATAAAAACAAGGCTATCGAAGTGCTCGAGCAAAATTTCCTGTACGATCTGGTCAGTTCCACCAAAATTTTCGATAAATACATCGGCGAGTCGATTTCATATAAAACCAAATCCGGCGAGCAGACCAATGGAAAACTACTCCAATTCGACGGGCGCAACCTCGTCCTGCAACTATCAAACGGCGGACTCAAGATCGCTTCGGCTGAAAATATTGCCGATTACGATTTCCCGTCTTTGCCATCCGGTTTGATCCTGAAGCCAACCTTGCAATGGCTGTTGTCATCGAAGATCGGCGGCGCGTTTGAATCCGAAATCAGTTATCTGACCGCCGGCATGAATTGGCACGCCGAGTACCTGATGGTGCTGGATAAAAATGACAAGGACTTCTCGCTCAATTCCTGGGTTTCGCTTGACAATCAGTCCGGCGCGACTTATGAAAACGCCAAAATGAAGCTGGTCGCCGGAGATATTCATCGCGCCCAAAAACCGGCGCCGGTTCGCCGCGAAAAAGCCTATGCCGCTGACGTGGTTACTGCCATGCCATCATTCGAAGAGCGCGGCCTGTTCGATTATCACCTCTACGAACTCCAGCGCCCGGTTACGATCAAAGATCGCGAAATTAAACAGATCACCCTGTTCGACGAAGTAAGCGCCAGCGCCGAAAAATTGTATTTATTTCAAAATTACGCGCAGAGTGAAGCTGATAACCCGCTGGAAGTTCATTTGAAATTTGCCAATTCGACCGCCAATAATCTCGGTATCCCACTTCCCGAAGGCGTATTCCGCATTTTCAAAAAGGATATAGATAACACCTTGCAACTGGTCGGCGAAGATCGTATCAATCACACCGCTAAAGACGACACGCTCGATCTGACCGTCGGCAAAGCCTTCGATGTCAAAGGCCGAAAAGTCATCGCTAATCGTCAGAAAATCAGCGATCGCTCGGAAACGATTTCAGTGAAAATTGATTTGACCAATAAGCGCAGTGAGCCGGTTAATGTCGAAGTGCATGAAATTATGAGCGGCGACTGGTTCGTTAAAAACAGTTCGCATTCCTATCAGAAAAAAAGCAATATTCACCTGGTCTTCCCGCTAACGGTTCCGGCTGATAAGAGCGTGACGGTCAATTACACTTTTCAGAGAAAATGGTAAGTACCCGGTTAACCGCCCGGAAAAACATTACGCTTACCCCGGACACGCCGGTTACTTATATCAAAGGCGTCGGCCCCAAACGCGCCGCAGTGCTGGCGAAAGTCGGCATCGCTAGTCTGCAGGATTTGCTCTATCATTTCCCGCGACGCTATCTTGACCGGAGCACTATAACCGCAATCGCGCACCTAAAGATCGGCCAGGAAGCTACCGTCGTCGGCAAAATTATCTCGCAGAATCTGGTGCGGCGTTACCGCCGGCAATTCTTCCAGGTCGTAATTGATGACGGCAGTGGCGCCCTGAACGCAGTCTGGTTCAACGGCATCAATTACATCCGGAATGCTTTCGAAATCGGCGAAACGGTCGCCATGAGCGGCAAGGTAGAATTTTATAACGGCCTGCGTTTCATTCATCCCGATTACGATAAATTTGAAACGGAGGAGTGGGAACTGACCCTGCATACGGCGCGCATCATCGCCCTGTATCCCTCCACCGCCGAACTGAAAGAGGTCGGTCTCGACAGCCGCGGTTTTCGCCGGCTCCTGCGACCGGTTTTCGAGAAATTCAAACCGTGTTTCGACGAAATCCTGCCGCGTGAAATCCTGGCCGAGCTCAAGTTACTACCAATCAACACCGCCTTACTGCAGATTCATTTCCCGGATAATGCCGACGATCTGGCGGCCGCGCAAATCCGCTTCAAATTCGAGGAACTCTTTTTCCTGCAACTGCTTTTAGCCGTGCGCCGCGCCGGGATCAAAGCTGTGCAAAAACCGTTGCGCTATTCGACCGCGGGCACGCTTTTAAAACAAATCTATAAGAAATTGCCGTTCGAACTGACCAACGCCCAGAAAAAAGTCATCCATGAAATCTGGGACGATCTGCAGTCCCCGAATGTGATGAACCGTCTTCTCCAGGGAGACGTCGGCAGTGGCAAAACGGTTGTCGCGCTTTTGTGCGCCAGCATCGCGATCGGCAACGGATTTCAGGCGGCCGTCATGGCGCCGACCGAAATTTTGGCCGAACAGCATTATCGTGTTCTGCGTCAGCTGGGCGAAGTCGCCGGCATCAAAGTCCGCCTCCTGATCGGCGGTCAGAAAAAACGCGAACGCCAGGAGATATTGGCTGAAATTGAAGGCGGTCAGGCTGAACTGGTCGTTGGAACTCATGCCCTGATCCAGGAAAATGTCAATTTTAAAAATCTGGCCTTGGTGATCATCGACGAACAGCATCGCTTCGGCGTCGTCCAGCGCAGTGCTTTGATCGAAAAAGGTTATTATCCCGACGTGCTGGTCATGACCGCTACCCCGATTCCGCGCACCCTCAGCCTGACGCTCTACGGCGACATGGACATTTCCGTATTAAATGAAATGCCGGCCGGCAAAGGACGAATCATAACGCGCGCCGTCACTGCCGATCAGATTGGAACGGTCTATGATTATATTGCCGGACAATTGCAGGAGGGCAATCAGGCTTACGTCGTCTATCCATTGATCGAAAAATCGGCTAAAAGTGACCTGCAAGCCGCCATTCAAGGCTATGAATATCTCAGCACGAAGGTTTTCCAGCAATTCAAACTGGCGCTTCTCCACGGCGGAATGTCGACCGCCGAAAAAGAAACCGTCATGCAAAATTTCATTCAGGGAACAGTCAACCTTCTGGTGAGTACAACCGTGATCGAAGTGGGTGTTGATAATCAAAATGCAACCATAATGTTAGTCGAAAATGCCGAAAGATTTGGATTGACACAAATTCATCAATTACGTGGACGAATCGGGCGTGGTCGTAGAAACGGCGTTTGTATTCTGGTTGAACGCAAAGTCACCGAGCTGGGTCATCAGCGCATTGCAACGATTCTCTCGACGATCGACGGCTTTGAAATCTCCGAGGCAGACCTTAAATTACGCGGCCCCGGAGAATTTTATGGCACGAAACAACACGGATATCTCAAGATGAAAATTGCGGACCCCTTGATCGACATCGAGATCTTAAAGAGCGCACGCGAGCGGGCTTTTAGCCTTCTTAAAAACGATCCGCATCTGCGCCGCCCGGAGAACCAGCCAATCCGCGCCCATTTGATGCAACAATATGCCAACCAGATTGATTTCAGCAATATTTTATAGAGGACATCATGACTGACAACCAACCCGATCGTCAACAAATTTTATTCTTAAGTTTAGTGCAATCATTGGTAAGTAGCGCCTGGATTCAACTGGGTAAAATGAAAAATCCGGGCACGGGCGCGGCTGAGATTAAATTGGAAGAGGCTTCCATAACGATCGATATGCTCGAAATGTTGCTCAATAAAACCAAGGGGAACCTCGCGGACGACGAGAAACGTTTTCTGGAACGCGCACTGAGCGATCTGAAAATGAATTTCGTCGAAGCAAAACTTAAAGCCCCGACGACCGAAAAACCGACTGGCGACCAATCTAAATCTCAAACCTAATCGAAGACCATAAGGGAAACAACATGAACTGGTTTAAAAACGACCTCGAAAAGAAAATTCTCGCCCTGCTGGCGCTTTTACTCAGCTTTGTGGTGTATTTATCCACAATGTCTCCAACCGTTCCATTCTGGGATTGCGGCGAGTTTATTGCAACTAGCTACATCCTGGGCGTGCCACATCCGCCGGGTAGTCCGTTGTATCTATTGATCGGTCGCATTTTCTCGATGATTCCGACCAGTTCCGATATCGCTTTCCGCGTTAACCTGATCTCGCCGATCGTGAGCGCGCTGGCGGTCATGTTCCTTTTTTTAATTATTGTCCAGTTGATGCAATTCCGCGGCAAACCGCAAACCAAACTCCAGAAATTCGCAGTTTATGGCGGAGCATTCATTGGCGCGATGACTTTTGCTTTTACTGACAGCCACTGGTTTAATGCCGTCGAAGCCGAAGTATACGCTTTTTCCACTTTTCTGACGGCGATCGTCGTCTGGTTGATTTTGGCCTGGGAAGAAAAGGTCGATCAGCCCGGACATGAACGCTACCTGCTGATCATCGCCTATCTGGTCGGTCTGGCGATTGGCATCCACCTGTTGAATCTTCTGGCGATTTTCTTCATCGCTCTGATCATATATTTTAAGCGCAAGAAAATCTCCTCGACCGGCTGGTTGATATTGGACCTGATTATCGGCGTGGCGGCGGCCGGATTGTTATTTCTGATCATGTTACAATTCAAGGTGTCGACCACTGCACAGGCTTTGGTGACCCTTATTATTTTCACAATATTTTATTATCAGCTTTATCGTAAATCCCAAAAACCGCGTCTGCGCGAACATGCGCAGAATGTCCTGGTGGCCTTCGCGGCTTCAGCCGCTTTTCTGGTAATCAACGTCGGCGTAATCAGCGGCTTGCCGATCATCGCTGATAAAATCGGACTCTGGGCTACGGTTCTGACGATTATCCTGCTATTGGCGGTTACAATCTGGGCTATCGTTAAAAAGTATAACTTGGTGGCGGTAGCTTTGATGTCGCTCGTGCTGATCGTTATCGGATATTCCACTTACGCGACCATTTTCATCCGCAGTGGACAGGATCCGCGGATCGACGAAAATGATCCGGAAACGACCCATCAGGCCGTCTCTTACTTACAGCGTGAACAATATGGCTCGCGCACTTTTACCGATATATTCAACCGGGCTAAATGGAAACCGGAAGCCGCTAATAAATATTCCGGCGCCATGGATTACTTTTGGAATTATCAAATCAAGCATATGTACATCCGTTACTTCAACTGGCAATTCGTCGGACGAGACGAAGCCAATGTTGATTTCTTCCAATTTATCTTGCCATTCCCGTTCATTATCGGGCTCTTTGGTCTCTTCGTTCACTTCAACGAAGACAAGCATAAAGCGCTGGCGGTGCTGGCGCTCTTTCTGTTTACCGGTTTGATGATCGTGCTGTACCTTAATCAGGACGATCCCCAACCGCGTGAGCGAGATTATTCCTATGTCGGCTCATTTTTCGCCTTTGCGATCTGGATCGGGATCGGAGCCGTTTCCCTGCTCGAAAGAGTTGCCAAGCTAAAAAATGAAAAGTTGGGCAAATTAGCGACTTACCTGACTGGCGGCTTATTATTGTTAGTCCTGCCTGTCAATCTCCTGATTGCCAATTACCACGAACATGACCGCACCGGGAATTACGTCGCTTCGGATTATTCCTATAATATTCTGCAATCCTGTGAACCGAATGGTATAATTTTCACGAATGGCGACAATGATACTTTCCCCTTATGGTATATGCAGGAAGTCGAGGGCGTTCGCCGGGATGTCAAAGTCGTCAACCTCAGTCTGCTGAATACACCCTGGTACATCAAGCAGTTGCGCTCCATTGAACCGAAAATTAAAGTTGGTAATATTTCGGACGAGACGATCGATAATATTGGTCTGATGCCCTGGGAAAAGCGCAAAGTAAAAATCAGCCCGCCGCCGGATAGTTTTTTCACCTCGCCGGAACATCCCGAACTCCACCAATTCGGTAAAAATCCTAAAGACCTGCCACCGATGGAATGGGAAGTCGCGCCGACTCTTACATTCAGCAATCAGGGTTTTCTGCGCGTCCAGGACGTCATGGTTTTACAGATCCTGGAAGCCAACCGCTGGGAACGCCCAATCTACTTTGCCACGACGGTTTCACCGGACAACAAACTCGGTATTGACGAATATATGACAATGGAAGGTCTGGCTTTTCGTATCTATCCCCAAAAAGTTCGCCGGATCGATCCCGAGAAATTACGCCATAACGTTTTAAATGTCTTCCGCTATCGTAACCTTAACAATCCCAAAGTCTATTACGATGATAATGTTACCCGCTTAATAGGCAATTACCGGACGGCTTTTCTGCAACTTGCTATTGACGACCTTTACAGCAACAATAGAGAACGGATGCTGACGACTCTTGACACGATGATCGATATAATGCCGGAAGAGGTCTTCCCGATCGGTCACGATGAAATCTACCTGCAGATCGGTCTTCTTTATTACGAAGGTGGTCGACGAGGCGAACCGGGGAAGCCGAGCGATCTTGAAAACCGGCTTGAAACTCTCTTGCGGAAACCGAATGCCAATCATCGCGACAAAATCAGATGGGCCAGCGTCTATGTCCAACAACTCCAGAATTATACCAGAGCATTGCAGATACTGGAAGAATTAAACATTCAGCGACCGAATGATCCAGAAATCGCCGGCTACCTGGTAAAAGTCTACGAAGATTCCGGACAACTTGATAAAGGTGTGCTGATCCTGGATAACTGGCTGGCACTGCATCCTGAAGATCAGAGCGCGTTCGAAATGCGCGAAACTTATCGAAAAAAAATGACTCCCGCCCAAAAGGCGCAGTACGATTCGCTGACGGCGGCTATGCATAAATAAAGCCAGCATGCCGTTCGCTCCGGAAATTTCAGTCATCATCCCGCACTATAACGGTGTGGAAATCCTGCGCGATTGTCTGCGCTCGCTATATAATTCAACCAACCTGTCACTCGAAGTCATTTTGGTCGACAACGCTTCCACCGATGACAGCGTAAAAATGGTCCGGGCAGAATTCCCGGCTGTCAAAATTCTCCCGCAATCCCGCAATCTGGGTTTCGCCGGCGGCTGTAATATCGGGATCCGCGCCGCGCAAGCTCCTTTTGTCCTGATCCTGAATAACGACACGATCCACCAACCCGGCTGGCTGGAATTACTACTGGATAAAATTAAATCCCAACCCGATCTGGCTGCCGTTCAACCCAAGATCCTATCCTGGCAAAACCGCACTCAGTTCGATTATTCCGGGGCGGCTGGCGGCGAGATGGACATCTTCGGATTTCCTTTCGCGCGCGGCCGGATTTTCGAGAATATCGAAACCGATATCGGTCAATACAACGACCTACCTGATCGCATTTTCTGGGCATCCGGCACGGCTTTTCTGGCGCGGCGGGAGTCGCTACTTGAAGCCGGGCTTTTCGACGAAATCTTCTTCGCTCACATGGAAGAGATCGACCTGCAGTGGCGTCTGCAACTGATAGGTTATGCCATCGCCGTCGAACCGCAGGCTGTCATCTGGCACCGCAGTGGTTATACTCTGGGCGCTGAGGCTCCGTTTAAAAAATATCTGAATCACCGCAACAGCCTGCTGATGTTCCTGACGAATTATAAACCTCTACTGACTACTTATCTATTACCGATTCGCATATTATTAGACTGGCTAGCGCTGGCATTTTCATTATTGAAATTCGATTTCGGTCGCACCGGAGCAATCCTAAAATCGCACGGCTGGATTCTGGTTCACCCGCAAATAATTTGTCGGCGACGACGTCTGGTAAAAGGACTGCGTCGCGGTTCGGATACCGAAATAATGGAAAAGTTATATCGCGGTTCGGTCGCGCTAGATTATTACCTGCTGAAAAAGCAGGCTTATACTGTTTTAAAGAATTAAGGCTTTTTAGAAGAAATAATTTTCTCGTAAACGGTTTTATTGTCCGGGTCGAGCGCCATCAGTTTCTGCGCCTGGGCTTCGGTTCCCATGTCGCGGATGATAGTCATCAGGTTGCGGGCATGAGCATCCAGAAAAATGTGCGAATAACGTTCGCGCGCATTTTCAGCGAACATAGATTCCAGAGCCTGAAGGGCTTTATCGATTTCCGGCGCCACCATTGTTTTCTTGCCCTGATCCGCCAGGTCCATCGCACCCCAGAAATGATATTTCATCATACGATAATGGCGCAGGCGTAAAATTTCATCAAGATCCTGCAGGCGATTTTTCCAGCCGACTGGTCGCTCTGACATTTGACCGCGGGTGGCGACGTCCCGGGCTTTCTCGTAAACGGCATTGCCGCCCAGCAGTTCATAGGTATCCAATTCACTGGCGATCATCATATAGGCGTAGAAATCCAGAGTACCGGTCAGAGTTTGAATCATTTCAGTATGGATTACCGGATCGTTGGTATTGTAAACGAACTTGAAATTTTTTTCGAAAAAACGCATATCGACCGCTTCATTGGTAACGAAAATCTGAGCCGTAAAAATCCGCTCGGAGCCGGTCGTATTGACGCTCTGCGGATAAATACTGATTCGCAGAGGTATCTGGATACCGAAGACGTTTTCGATCCAGTTGTAATTCTCAAAGTAAGCCGGAATCACCTGTTCCAGCATTTTCAGATCGGCGCGTTCTTTTTCCGGCAATCTATCAACTGAAATCTCGACCTGCACTTCCACGAACTGGGCAAATGCGCCACTGACTAAAAGTAACACCACCACTGCCAGCAGGAAAGGCTTGAGCTGTTTCATAATGACTCTTCCCCAGAATTGTTGGTTAGTAAATTTTAAAAAAGTACTGCGTGTTAGGACTGTCATGATTCTACATGTTGAATATAGTAATTTCATTGCAAAGTTAAAACTGCTGATTTAAGATTACATGCAGGTTCAATTTGAATTTCTGATTCTTTAGTGATACATTTATTTGAAAAAATTGACTGTTAGGAGATGATAATGCGTAAATCAATTCACCGATTCTGGGCTTTGATAAATCTGCTCATCGTTTGTGGCTTGAGTCCGGCTTTTTCGCAGACCCGCCTGACCGAAGAGAAAAGGCCGGGATGGATCGATAATCCGCCGCCGGGTTGCTATATTGGCGTATCACACCGCTTCCCGGATGAAGCCGACAGCCGGGCGGACGCCCTTAACAATGCCAAGCGCCAGATCATTGAATCGCTGGGCGGAATTATCGAGAGTGAATTCATCGACCGCATTATTGAATCCAGCGGTCAGATCGAAACCAGCGACGCTTTTACCGATTCACGCATCAAAGTCATTTCAAAAAATATCATAGCCGTTAAACCGGAAAAGACCTTTATCGAACAATGGCAGGAAGGTCGCGGGCGCAAGAAAAAGATTTATTTTCAGGCTTATGTCACAGTCTATTTCGATGAGTCCGCTCATCGGGAATTCATGCGGCAGTTGCTGGATGAGACCGTCCAATTAGGCAAAACTCAACTGAACTCAGCCGTTACGATGGCTCAACAAGGCAATATTTTCCTGGCGGTCGATCAGATTAAGGCGGCCGCACGACACTTACAACCGCTAACAGAGATTACCGGTGTGTCGCCGAGCGACCTGGCGACCATTAAACAATTAAATGAAAAAATGCTGAATCAGGTCGCCTCCATCCAAAACGGCATTCGCATCGAGAGTCATGACGACCGCCAATCCACCAAATGGGGCGCGGAATTAGCCGAGCCGTTGCGGGTAACGGTTTACTGGGAGGAGAATAACCAACATTTCCCGATTCCCGGACTGCCGATCGAGTTTAAATTACTTACCGGTAAAGCCGCTTTCAATCCGCGCAGTCAGACCGACGCCAGCGGTCAGGCGGTTTGCACGGTTCGGGAGATCAGTACAGCTGGTAAAGTTGAACTCGAAGCTCTGGTTAATTTCCCGGAAGGCTATCAAATCAGCCGCAACAGCATTCGTTTTACGCTTCTACCTGATAACCGGGCGATTGTGCAAGTCAGCGAAACCAATCTCGGTAATCCCGTTGCCGTACCAGTTCTTAGCAATTTACTCTTGCAAAAATTGACTGAAGTCGGTTTTCATATTCTTGAGGAAAATCCCTTCGGCGATCTGACTGCTTCCCGGATCGAGAATCTCAGCCCGGACGACATTCAAAAGGCGGCTCTCAACAGCGGCGCCGACCTGATTCTGCTGGCGAGCGTCGTTTCCGATCAGCCCAATCGGATTCAGGACGGCTTTTATTTCGCCCGCGCCCGCGGCGTTCTGAAAGTTTATAATCTTTCTAAGAAGGCTGTCGTCGGCAATTATCTGATAGAAGACAAAAATGCCGGCAACTCACCGGAAAATGCCGGCGTCAAAGCTATTAGGAGGGTCAGCGACGCATTAGTGCAGAAATTTAGCGGTGAACTTGGGCTCTGAGTCTGAATTTGAAAAACGACTTTTTAAAATATCAGAAGGAGGTTAATATGAACAAGATTAATCTAAGTGTGTTCGTGCTCGTAATGGTTTTCTTTTGCATGAATTGTGAAGATGGCCCGCTAACCACTGGTTCGAGAGACGTTGATGTTATTAATAATATGGGGTTTGCTATAACGAGTAAATCTTTCACTTCGAATCAACTGACCGTGATCGGCACCGTAAAGAATAATGGCTCCAAAACCATTTATCCGGATTGGTATGTCGAAGGTGAATTCTATGCCGACTCTACATTTCAATTAAAATTAGGCGGTGATAATTATAAGATGACCTTTCCTCTGGAACCCGGGGTTACAGCCAGCTGGCAATTGGATTTTTCTTCAAGTCTCTATACCGAATCGGATTATCCCCATTTTGGCATTAAAAACCTGCGGGCTTTTTATTATGATGAAGACTAAGCGAAACTTGTGAGCGCCACCGCGCCGAACTTTAGCCAAGCCGCTTGAAATTTTCGAAGAATTAAACGAAATTGAAAAGCCGCGGCTTAACTCAAGTTCTTAAATTATTTTTACCACTTTATCGTTTTTCCGGTTAGCTTATAGTTAATGTCAATCCATTATCCATAAAGGTCAGCCGATGAATCCTTCTGAAATCATTAAACTCACTGAGCTCCCATCACCGAAGGAATTTATACCCGGCATCCGTCGCGCGCCCAATCGCGGCTATTTTCTTTCTAAATCTGAAACTATACTGGCTCTTAAAAATGCACTGCGTTATGTTCCGCCGGAATGGCATGATACCTTGGCGCCCGAATTCCTGGATGAATTGCGCACCATGGGGCGCATTTACGGCTACCGTTTCCGCCCGGAAGGTCGTATCTGGGGAAAGCCTATCAATGAATACAAAGGCATTCTGCCCGCGCGGGCTTTACAGGTCAATATCGACAACAATCTCGATTTCGAGGTTACCCTTTATCCTTATGAACTGGTGACCTATGGTGAAACCGGTCAGGTCTGTCAGAACTGGATGCAATACCTATTGATCAAAAAATACCTCGAAGTAATGACCGAAAACCAGACTCTGGTCGTCAGTTCCGGTCATCCGGTGGGATTGTTTCCATCCCATCCGAAGGCGCCGCGCGTAATTTCAACCAATGGTCTACTAGTCGGCGAATGGGATAATCCGGACGATTTTCGCAAACTTGCGGCGCTGGGCGTTTCCAATTACGGTCAGATGACCGCCGGCGGCTGGATGTATATCGGTCCGCAGGGTATCGTTCACGGCACTTATATCACTCTACTGAACGCCGGGCGTAAATATCTCGGCACTCCTGAAGATCAAGACCTTG
>JALOAB010000032.1 GCA_023229045.1 Fidelibacterota bacterium | reverse complement strand
ATAGTAAGGATCGCGGATATACAGATAATAGGTCTCTTCGGTCTCCGTCAATTGCGCCCCGTCGGATTCATCGATAATACCGTTGAGGTTGTCGTCAATGCCGTTACGCGGGATTTCGCCTAATAATTTGCCGGGGAGTTTCGAATATTCCATACCGTTGAATGTAAAGGTGATTCCTTCAGCCGGCATGGTTGCGACGGTTCTTTCATAATTATCATAATCAATTAATACAATCGGATCGCCAACCGCATAAGTCGCAAAAAAATCATCGGTGGTAATAATCTTGCCGGTGCCATCTGCCAGAATGCCATCGCCGTCGTTGTCAATACCGTCGGTCGCATTGCCCGGACTCTCCAAAAATGCAAATCCCACCCACGGAACCGGCGAATAGCCACCGGCGCCGACGTCATCCCAGTCGTAATTTACCGTCAGGTTGCTTTCTCTGAAAAAAGTGGCGCAATCGTCACTGTTATCGCCGCCACTGGCGAATAGACTACTGCCCATACCGGCGCCGACATTCAAGCCGAAAACCGTCTTGGCATAATTACTCTCGCCGATATTTTGAATATCATATAACCAGAAAATGCAATCCTCGGCGTTTGGATTCGACCATTGCAATCCGCGCACTTCCTGACGTAATCCCAGTCCGCCGCGATTCGGTTCGGCGGAAACAGGCAGAGGAATATCGTATCCCGACACCTTCTTTTTTAATTGATAATCGTCCATCACATAAAAAGATTCCTCATCGGCATTGCGCTGGTCTTTTCCAAAGTAGCCGTTCCAATGCTTCGCCCAACCGGGATCCTCTGTGTCTTCCATCTTGTCCGGCCAATAATTTGGCCATGTATAGGGTTCATGACTCATGGCAACTGCATCGGTTGGATCTTTTTCCTTCTGAGACATATCGAGGTAACCGGGCAATGGTTCAAATCCAAGAAAGTTCCCGAAGGAATCATGCGGGAAGCGATCGGGATTATAACCCTGACACATCGAGATCGGAGTTATATATACAAGCGATGTATCGCCGGTTGAATCAACCTCAGTCGCTACCTGGATTTCGGTCCCGACAAAACTGGTTGCATTACCCATCTGAATCATACCGCTGTTTATCGGCCATTCGCCCGCATAAACGTTTACGTCGTTTATCTGTCGACCTAACATTCCATGATTATAAAATGTTACCCGGATCAGATTACCGGCATGGACATTGCGCGCCCGGTATTTGGCATCACCATGTGAATTTGCCGCGAATAAAATCGATCCCCGGATGAAAAATAGGTAAAAAACAGTAATAAGAAAATATCGTATTTTCATTTAATAAAATCCTCCAACGTCAAAATGCCAGTATCAATGAATATTTATTCAGATAATCCAGACGACCGAAATCGACCGCGGCATAATCAACGATGAATTTGTAACCCATCAGATTGAGACGCAATCCGAGACCGAAAGTCAACCCGCCCTCGGCTTCTTCCAGTAACAACTGCCGATAACCGGCTCGAACGGCGATCAAATCCCGCAAGACGTATTCGCTACCGACATTCAAATATTCATAATTATCACTGGGATGGACGGCATTGATGGCAAGCGTAAAATCGCTGTTTTTCAGATGCAGGAAATCCCTGGCAAGATTGGCCGAAATTCCTACTCTGAACAGAATTGGTAAATTGAACTTATCAGTTGCAAGATTTCCGTTTATATTTCCATTGTTACCGTTGCTTCTGGTATCGACATCGTGCTGAATCAATAAATCACTGCCGCTAAGTTGCATACTCGTGCCGAAATTCGAGATTGACATTCCGATCATCAGGTTTTTAAAAAACGTGCGGTACAACACCCCGATATCCATCGATACTCCCGAGGATGCACAATGCCAGATGCTTTCGCGAATATAATTCACGGAGCCGCCAATCGAAAAACGGTCGGTCAACGACCGCGCATAACTCAGTCCAACCGCCATAGATGAAGCTGAAACCATTTCGCCGGTGCCATAAGGCTCGGTGATCGTAGTTCTCTCTAAATCCGGCATTCCCAGATAAGTCATGTGCATCGCGATCGTGCCAAAGCTCTGAAACGGTATTGCCACGCTTCCGTAATCAAAACTCAAATCTGCGATATAGTCATAATGGTTGAGCAATATTTGAGTTCTGTTTATAGTCGCCAGACCAGCCGGATTCCAGAAGGTCGCGGTTGCGTCGTTAGCCAGAGTGGTATAGGCTTCGCCCATTCCGAGCGCCCTGCCACCGACACCGATCTTTAAGAAACTGGCGGCGGTCGTTCCTACTTTCGAAACTGTCTTGGCATAATTCGCCGAAGGCATGCTCAATAATATCAAGACCAGTAATGATATGTATTTCCGTTTTGCGAATCTGATTGTATCTGAAAATTCTATTATTTTCATGCTATATTCCTTTTTCCGCTAAAGATTGAAACGCAATCCGAATTGAATATAACGAGGAGCGCTGTAATATGATGGATTCGCAAAATAATCTCCAACGCTGGAAATTTCAAGGATTCGGTCGACCTGATTTTTACCATCCATCGAATAATCGGGCAAACCGGTATCGGCATAGACATATCTGGCATTTCGACGATCCAAAATGTTGCGCACGGTCATTGAAGCCATCCCTTTCACGGAACCGATGTTGAAATTTCGGGATATCTGGATATCGAAATTATAGGTCAGCGGTTTGCGTTCGCTGTTTTCCGTCAATCCTACAAACGTTCCGGTTCCGGAAACTTCGCCGCGGGCAAATTCGGGAGTGTAGGGAAATCCCGAGTTCAGCGTCCCGGTCAAGGTTGCCGACCAATCTTTATCGGAATAATTCAGAATGGTGCTCAGGGAATGGCGTTGATCCCAATCCAAATTAATCAGCGTTAAACGCGGAGCTTTATCATTCCGGGTGTCGTTATAGGCATCTTTTGGATCGGAGGACGTCCCTTGCGCTGTCATAAAAGTATAGTCGAGATTGATGGAAAGATTGCCCGTTCTTGCCTTTCCGGAGAGCGTCACGCCCTTTGCCGCCGCGTGATCTTTATTTTCATATTTATAATAGGTAACACCAGAGTAAGTATCAATGGCACTGCCTGTGCCGACCCAATCCCGAATATCCCGATAAAAGCCGGTTAGATGCAAGTAAATATTCCGCGCTACCTGTTGCTGAACGCCTAATTCGTACATAACCGTGCGTTCGGGGGCCAGATTTGCATTCCCAACCAGGTTTTCCGATCCGGCGCCTTCAATCCAGAAATTCGGATTGGCAAACAGGTATTGAAACTCCGGATTCTGGAAAAAATGTCCGTATGAAAAGTGAATTACTCCGCGATCGGAAATTGGAAAAGAAAGACCAAAACGCGGGCTTATTTGATAAGTAGGAGCAGTGTCTTTATACCAGAATTTTTCGCGTTCTTCAACCGTATATTCGACCAGATCATCTTCCGAAATACTTTCATCATAATTAGAATAAATGTGTTCCATTTTAAAAGGATCAAAGATCTGAGGATCGGCCGGATCGGCCAGAATACGCCCGTTCGCGTCAAAGTAATCCAGACGAACGCCGAGATTGATGATCAACTCTTCAAATTCGATTTTGTCCTGAATATAGCTGGCCAGTTCAAACGGCTTCGCTTCATAATTAGTGTGAAAAGGCGAACTGTCATCCGGCACATAGGGTCGGTAGTCATTTTTTGAGAATTGAATATCATAGTTGTCATAAAGCAAGTCATATTGAATGACTTCAAAGCCCAATTTGGCCAAATGACGCTTGGTTATCTGACTGGTCATGTCCCATTTGCATGATTGTGAATGGACCTGCGTTTCGGTATAATCCACCGGATTGCCCCAGTATGAAAAATCATATGAATTTTTCCACATCGTAAGATTATTTGCCATTGCAGGACCAAAAACATAAAGTTCAAAATCACTGGATTCGATCGGCATATAGCGATAATCTTCAGGATCTTTGTACAGATAATGGGCGTGATTTTTATCGTATAAACTGATTTTGAATTCGTAAAATGTACTGGGCGATAATGTATGAGTCAGTTGGAATATTTGAGTATAAGCGTCGGTTAGATACTGTCTTTTAGCATCGGGCATGTATTTATAGATGTGAGTGTAACCATAATCGCCGGAGTCGTGATTATAATACAAACCATAACTGAGGTTAATAGCGCTGGAGAGTCGGAAAAATAATTTTGCATTGGTAGAGTAGCCCTTGTACTCTCTCATAGGTACCAGGGCGCTGTCAGCTTTTTCGAAATAACTTAATGAATCGGAGATTGGCGACTGAAAGCCCCACGGCATAAAATAGCGCGCACCGTAAATATATCCGGGATTATGATTATAACGTCCTGAAACGTAATAGGTCATTCTTTTGTTTGTCAGCGGTATCGGACCGGAAACGTTTACCTGCAAATCCCTGGCATAAAATGGATTATAACTATCCAGGTAGCAATCTTTTTTGGATTTTTCACCCTCAGCCGCGAAGTTATTGTCATAGCCGGTGCCATAGCGCGCCGATGATACTGTGAGAAAAGGATTATCTTTCACGAAATAGATATCTTTATCGGCGCTATAGTAATCTCCCATATAGGCTATCAGATTCAGTTTAAATCTATCACTTCCCTGCTTGGTTACGATATTCACAACACCCGATAAAGCCTGACCATATTCGGCATTAAAAGTTCCGGTGATGGTTTTAAGTTCGCTGATCGATTGATCGTCGATACTGATCCCCGAACTGCGGTTCAATGGATCAACCACCCGAACACCGTCCACCATATAGGCGATTTCACTCGAACGCCCTCCCCTGATATGCAATTCACCATCCGAATCTTTGGTCACACCAGCCTGTAATGATATTAATTCACTGACAGACCGAACCGGCATCTCTTCGATTCGATCGGCGCTTATGCTGACTTCTGAGGAGGTCAGATCTTTCTGGATTTCTTTGCGCTCGCCGGTCACAATTACGGCTTCATTAGCTTCGATAATTGTGGATGATAATTTACAATCAATCCGGGTCGTTAAATCAGCCGAAACCCTGACATCTCTCAACATAACCGTCTGATAACCAATATAGCTGATCCGCAGGGAATAAATTCCCGGATTTACTCTGACAATGAAGTATTCACCGTTCAAATCGGAAGCTGTGCCTTGCTGTTCGGCTGGTGATAATTCTACGATTCTGTCGTCAACCACTTTTTCGCAGATCATTATATTGGCACCAATGAGCGGTTCAGCAGTATTTGTGTCTGTAATTCGACCAGCTATTTTCCCTGTTATCCCGGAGTACACCGGAACGATTGTCACCAGCAATAGACAACTCAGGTATAATAGGTATTTTCTGGTCATGGCACCTCCGTTAGAATCCTTTTTCCAGGCAGGACTCCGATGTTGTTCAAAGATCATTAAATGAAGAATAATTGGGGTGGCTGTGCAATAAACAGCCACCCCATCAAAAACCGTACTTACTTAATCATCATCATTTTTTGGGTACGGCTGTACTCTGCGGTAACGAAACGGCAGAAGTAGAAACCACTGGTAACGGGAATGCCATAATTATTACGGCCATCCCAATTGACGATATATGTACCGGCATTTCTCTTTTCATTTACAAGAGTTCTGACTTCATGGCCGAGAATGTCATAGATAATCATCTTGACATGGGTCGTTTTCGGCAAGTCGAATTTCAATGCGGTAGTTGGGTTAAAAGGATTAGGATAATTATTATACAATTGGAATTGACCCGGATTCTTCGCATCGGCAATGCCCAACAACGACGAGTCAACCAATACTTCCAGAGACGCCCAACAACTCGGTCTTAACCAATCTTCCGAATTACTGGTGTGTCCCCATTGTACTATTAATGAGCGTGATTCATCACTATCCTGCGGATCCAGATCGCATCCGTCAATTCGCAACGGCAATCTGACGCCATCGGCAATCACAATATCTCCACCTTGTGCAAGCGAATCAAGCGCAATTCGGGCTTCAATGATATAGCCATCACCTGTGAATTTCTGATAATGGGTACTTTCAAGACCCGGGAAATTATGGACTGTAGTCGCACTCTGGACTTCGCCCCAGGCGCAGAAACTAATCCGGTAATCGCCAGTGCCTTCCGCCATTACATCGCGGTAGCCATGATATTGGGTTAGCAAATTCATGTCATAGACACCCAAGTAAAATTCAAGGGCGTCGCCCATCCAGGCTTGTCCTCCGACTATAGGTTCATCTCCGGAAGCATTCAGGTCATCGTCAGTCACATCGGCTGAGATGTACAGATAGTCATCATCAACTACAAATGTCGCCGAAAAGTTCATGTCAGTCGAGGCTTGCGTCCATCCCGCCGATTTGGTTCCACCGGCGGTATACGGCTGGATAGCATACGTTTTATGCAGAGTTGTAAATTCAGTATCCTGGCCATCCAGAGTGAATGTAGCGCCAAATGACGGATCATATAATGCCTTGGCCGTTTCAGAAGTCGTGATTGTTATGGGACCAACTTTACATTCGTCAGTCAGTTCGGTAATAGTGCCGTCGGCGCCCATACTGATGACAGCTAAATAATAGGTCTTTTCCTCGGCAGTCCGGCTGTACGGACGGTAATTCCAGGCTTCGGTTCCATGCGGAATCTGATCGGCTATCCGAATAACGCCGGTAGCATCAACATCCGTAATCTCCGCTTCACTCATGAAGACTTGGTAGGTCTCCGAGCCAATCGTATTATCAACCCAGGCTAAATGAATAAAATCATATGGAACACCAACCTCTGCGTATGTTTCAACCGAACCGATAGTTATCGGCGATTGCAACGTCCCCTCTGGTTCTTCGATTCCAATCAGGGTAACATTATCGAGGTAAATGTTTCCAGCCCAGGAATTGTCACTTGAGTGCCCTAGCTGTACTCCGAACCATGTATTTCCATCCAGCGGACCATATGTACCGGCTTCAATAAACGGTAAAAGTTCCAGAGTTACCGTGTTCCATTGACCGGGCACAATCGTCGAATCACTGATTGTGAAACTGGTTTGGTTCCAGGTGTATTGGGCGTTATCTCGAACTACCAGCTGTAAAGTCGCGCCGGATGCCGGTAAATCCGTTGGCACCCAAACATCGATCGAGATCGCGGTAGCGCCCGTGTCAACCACCGCTCCGGTATCAGACCAGAATACATTCAAATTCGAATGTCCCACATAACCCTTGGTACTCTTACTGAAATCCAGACCAAAACTTAGTACGCCATCCGATACCTCAGTCGGGTCGGCAATCCGTTCAGCGCTGACACCGGCTTCAAATCCGGCACTTGTTGACTTTGTAAAGCCCTGAGTGCCAGCCGCCTCTTTCTCAAATGTGGCAACGACATATTTGGGTATTTCTGGCGGGACATAAGTGCCCAACAATTTCACGTCATCAACATAAATCAATCCAGTGTATAACGTATCGTCCCCAGTTACATTATACGATTGCACCTCGATTCCAATTGTCCTAAGATCGCCTTCCGCCACATCAAAACTGCTACTATGTAAATGTGCCGCTTCCAAATCAAGTTGCAATGGAAACCACACTTCTTTCGGAACAGCGCTGGCATAATAGGGATATGTTGTATACGCGGTCGTCTAGTTGTTATCTTTCACATAGAATTTAAAATAAATTCCATCAGGCACTTCTGTAGGACACCAGACATTCATCGTCATTACCGAGGCTTCCAATGCATTGACATTACAATATTGGAAAGCATTCCCTTTCATTTTTGTCGTTGCGTCAGCATCTATAGTAAGTGCGAGTGCGCCGCTACTTGCGCCGGCCGGATCAGTTGCATGCTCAACCGCCGTAACTAAGTCATTCGTTGCATGCAACTCATAACTATCAATGTCGGTTTCAAAATCAGAAATTACCGTTGGATAGGCGCCAATCAGGGTAACATTATCGATGTAAATAGTACCTGCCCAAGTCGTATCGGCATCTGTTTCATAGCCAGTGTAAACCTGCAAACCGACTGCGCCCAGGGGACCTTCAGCAACATCAAAGGAACTGGTTTTTACATTTGCCTGTTCGAGATTAAATAGCAAAGGATACCAGACCTCCTTAGGAATCGCACTGGCATACCACTTGACATCGGCATAGGTCCAGTTGTTATCCTGGACAAAATACTTGAAATATACCGAATCCGGTAAATCAGACGGCAACCACACATAGAATGTGATAATCGGGGCATTTCCCGGCTCAATATTCCCCTTATAAATATTGCTTTTTTTATCAACCGTGGCATTCAAAGCAAATGTAGCCGCCAGAGCACCGGAACTCAGACCCGAAGGATCGTCGGCTTTCACAAGTGAAGTAACCAAATCGTACTTCGTAGTGAATCCGCCATGATCCTCCTCAAAATCAAAAATCACCTGTGAGAACAGATTCCCACCAAGCAAAACAACACACAAACAGAAAAGCATGAACAATTTCTTCATTTCTCTCTCCTTTTTTTATTAATAACTGTCCACCAAGCTTTTATCGCTATCATTCATTTAAATCCTTGACTGAATTACGTTCGATTAATTTCACCGGTAAAATCGTAGTGATCGCTGATGCTTTGTCATTACTAATAATATTAAGCAGATTGCGCACCGCGATCGAACCCATTTCCTCTTTATAAACGCGCATTGTCGTTAATTGCGGTGAAGCAATTTTCGACCAGGCGATATCATCAAATCCAACGATACTGATATCCTCAGGTATTTTTAGGTGCAAATCCCGGATCGCCTGATAGGCATACATCACATTTAAATCATTTGCAATAAACATAGCCGTTGGTCGCTCCTTCAACTGTAGCAAACGCCTGACCTGATCATATCCGTGCTCAAGACCTTCGATCTGAACATAATTCTCATCGATTGATAAATGATAATGGGTCATCGCTTTATTGAAGCCAGCGTATCTCAGGCGAAAACTGTCGCGATCGAGATGCGGCGATATAAACGCTATTTTTTTGTGCCCCTTTAGAATCAAATACTGGGTAGCCTGGAAAGCTCCGTCCTCATTGTCAATAACGACCTGCGTAGCATTGTGATAATTCGAATTCGGATCAACTAGCACCAACGGAATACGATCGTCCATTAATTGGTTTACAAAGGCTTCTTTTTGGACACTGATCAGAATCACTCCGTCAACATTTCTTTCCCGAATCATTTTCGGATAATTATTGGTCTTTTTATCGACAGTCAGGCAGAGCACCAGATTATATTTATTTATAGCTAATTCGGCTTCTATGCCCTCGAGGATTCTGGAATAAAACGGGTTTAGCGATAGCGGGCGATCCTCTTTTGAAAAAATCACTCCGATGTTCTCGGTTCTTTGATTTTTTAATCCTTTGCCAAGGGCACTTGGGGTATAGTTGTTATCGCCGACGATCTTCAGGATCCGCCGACGGGTGGACTCACTTATATCCGCCCGACCGTTAATCGCCTTAGAAACCGTTGACAGCGAGCATTCCGCTATCCGGGCGATTTCTCTTATTGTTGGTGATTTCACCTAGTTATTCCTTATTTATCTTTCCTAATTGCATTGACTACTTCCACGAATTATCAACTCTACCGGCAAAATGCGGGTATGAGACTTCATATCAGGCTTTTTCATCACATCCAATAGCAAATTGAAAGCCTCTTTGCCAACTGACATCTTTGGGACCCGCAGAGTCGTTAATTTTGGTTTATTATAAGATGAAATCGGGATATCATCAAAACCGATGACTGCCACATCCTTTGGTACTGAGCGACCGAGTTTTTGAATCCCTTCGATCACTCCAAGCGCAATATGATCTGTACAACCGAAAATGGCATCGATTTCAGGATGTTTTTTTAATAATTGTACGGCTCCTTCCGTCCCGATTTCGCTGGTGTTTTCGACATCCACACAATAGCTGAATTTTTGAATAATTTCAGCAGGTATGTTATGAGCTTCTAACGCATCCCGATAACCATTATAACGCTTTCTTATTGAAGGGTGATTGATTAAACCGCCGACATAAGCAATATTTTTACGCCCCTGCTGAAGTAAATATTCAATCGCTCCGTAGGTGCCGTTATAATTATCAAACTGAATACTATTATAAGCCTTGCGCTGGACCTCGAAATCAACCAGTACAAATGGAATTTTGAGATATTCCAAATAATCCAATAACGATGTCGGCATTTTACCCATAATAACAATTCCGTCAACTACTCTGGATCTTAAAAAACGAGGCAGATCCTCTTTAGGATTGAATTTTTCTTTGACCGTTGTTACGAGAACGTAATAATCATTATTCCGGGCCGCATATTCCACTCCCCAAAACACCTGGCTGTAAAACATTTCAGCCTCGGAAAAGTAACCATCCCAAATAATGTAGCCAATATTGCCGGTAGTTTGAGTCGCCAATCTTCGCGCCGAATGCAAAGGATGGTAATCCATCTCCTTGATCACGGCTTCGACCTTCTCTTTGGTAGTAGCCGACACTTTCGCTTTTCCATTCAATACGATGGAAACAGTTGCAATCGAAACTCCTGCTTTCTTTGCTATATCTTTGATCGTTGGCGACATCTATATTCCTCTTTATGTGTAATAACGGTTTAATTTATTTTACTAAAATATAAGTGTCAACAATTATTTTTACAATTCTTAAAATTTTTATATTTATTATCGAGATAATCTAAAACTGATAAGAACAAATTGGTGCCATTTATTAGGTAAAACGTTTTACTCATAAGTCTTTTCTTACACACTGATAAGAAATTTAAAAAGGGTGCATCGATTGCGGTAAGCCGGATTGAATCTTACCCGCCTTGATCAAGGCTTTTGCGCCGAATTGTATTATTGAGAATACTTAGAACTGTCAACAAAAAATTACTCATTTATTGCGATAACATATCCATTTCTATCAAATCCTTCAGGTCATAAACCGGACGGTCGATTTCATAGGGAATCGGCTTTCGGCTGAATTGCTGAAAATAAAGCAAGCAGGCGTCTTTCCAGACCTGGGCATTCCGACACTGACGGCGGAGTTTGCTTTGGACGTGCGTAAATCGATCCGGATCGACATAAAGCTCTACTCTATCCCATGTCTTTTGGAATTCACGCACTGCCTGCAATCCCGAATCGTAACGATAGCACATTTCATCCCAGAGCGTTCGCCCGCTTTTCACTGTGTAATTCCAGGGCAGATGGTGAAACCACAGTAAATATTCTTCCGGACAAGTTTTCAGATCGTTGAATTGCGACCGGAGCGGCTCGTGATACTGACTAACAGCATCACTGCCTTTATCGGTTCGGTCGAATCCGATGCCGTTGGTATCGGCTTGATGATAATAAGGCGGTGTCCAATCGCGTCTTACGCCCGCCGGCGCCCACCACGGTCCCGGACCGTAGTGATGGTCAGCGGCAAAAATATGATGCAATCCCAACGGCATCATATAGTTTACCGCAACTTCGCGGCTCTCCAGCATTATCTGTTTGACCGGATTCAGAAAATTTTCTTCCCAGTCGTCTGAAAAGGCAATCGGTTCCGACTGATCCGAATTGTAATTATAAAAAGTAAGTTTAAGCCATTCGTCCGCAATCGTCTCACTGCTCAGGTTGTTATTCCATGCCAGACGACCAAACGCATACCAGTTTGCCTGAGCAAAGTGATGCCCGCACCAGTTTACATCCAGGCCAATGTTGGATACACCTGCAATCGCAGTCAGTCTTTTCGGGAATAGAGTCCCATCAGTACAACGGGCGACGGTACTGCCGGCGCCTTTCTGGTAAGTATCGCTTTGCAGGAATTCCTGCCATAGCGGCGCTAAAAATACCAGGTGAATGGCATGCCCGAGATATTCCTGAGTGATCTGCAATTCAGGCATAACAGCCGTTTTTTCCATGGCGCCAAATAATGGACTGAAAGGTTCGCGCGGCTGAAAATCGACCGGCCCGTTTTTTATCTGAATAATGACGTTGTCGCGGAATTGCCCTTCGAATGGCATGAATTCTTCATAAGCCTGTTTAGCGCGATCATCACTGGTGGCCGAATAAACGAACGCGCGCCACATGACGATTCCACCAAATGGTTTGAGGGCATCCGCCAACATATTGGCGCCGTCGGCATGTGTTCTGCCAAAATCCTGAGGGCCGGGTTGACCTTCACTGTTGGCTTTTACCAGAAAACCACCGAAATCCGGAATAATCTTGTAGATCTCGTTGACCTTGTCGCGCCACCATTTAATAACCTTTGCATTCAATGGATCGGATGTGCTCAATCCTCCTATAATTGCCGGTGAAGAAAAATTGACTGAAAGGTAGGTTTTGACGCCGTAAGGACGGAGCACTTCGGCAATAGCTTTTACCCTCATAAGATATTCAGACTTTAAAACCAATGGCGAAGCATTGACATTATTAATGACTGTGCCATTTATTCCGATTGAAGCGTTGGCGCGCGCATATTCCCGCCACAGAGTTTTATCTTCCTCAGTGACAACTAATGAATCCTTTCCATTGCGCCAAAAAATGGAACCTCCGGCATATCCCCGCTCAATGGTCTCGGTCAGATTATCCCAGTGGTTTAATAAACGTCGTTCGTATGATGGATTTATAATCTCATCCCGGATCGGTTCGCCGGTTTGCTGACGACGCAACAGCTCATATACGCCGTATAAAATTCCTAGATCTGTGTTGGCTTGAATTGTATTGAAACTGAGTTTAAATCCGTCATCTTTGATTAGTTTATCAGATTTGATGGTAAGAGCGATAGTTGCGCCTGTTTTGCCTCGCCAGGCCTGCTTTAATTCCTGCTTTGCTATGTTTATAGTCGGCGAATTCTCAGAGCATACGACGTTTACCGAGCCTGTACTTTTACTACGAAGCCAGAGACTGTGGCCGTCCTCAGCAGATAGGTTAATGAACAAAAATAAAAGAGAAATTGCGATAAAATTTCTTTTGCACAAAACTACTTCCTCCATTCATAAAAGATATGTGTGTTTAATAATCTCACAAAAGTGCTTCTTGTTAGCATAGCATTAGTGAAAACTTGATGACTGTATCGAATGCCTTATCATTCCCAGCCGTTTTTGATGCCGTGTTCCGCCATATAGCCGATAGCTTCTATTTCGTAAACCTTACCACTTCTTATTTTAAAGATATGAGCCGCAGGCAAATCGAAAGGGCCCCAATTATTTTCTCTTTCCGTTATCCCGGGGACGCCCGTAATTCTCATGACTTTCGGTTCACCGTCATGCACGAAAATCGAAAAAGCGAACACGAGTCCCATTTTTTCATCAACCGCGATGAAACGGCGGCGGTTAATATCGGTAATGTAACTCATGACACCCGTGCTTAGCTGTTCGCCACATTTCATTGCGCGAAATACCGAAAAATCATCGTCATAGGCTTCCTCGGGAGTTTTTGCGCCGGCTGATACCCCGCCGTTTTCGCGCCGCTGACTCTCATCGGCAAAGGGACACAAATCGCCATTATCGTTTACGATTGCCTCGTAATATGAATTAGCGATTTTCACCATTTCCTTACGGGAGATGCGTTCGGTCGGCTCAATCGGCGTAATCAAACCCTCTCTGACTTTCGCCATGTTTGAGTGCAGTGAATCACTATATTTTGGAATTATCAGATGATCAATCTCGATTATTTTACCTTTTTCAACTTTCAGGCGGGCGCCGATTATGGTAGGCTCATTGTTGACACCAATAACGCCGATAACTCCCACTTGACCGTCGACAGGATCGGCGACGAATATTTTAAAATCAGTAAAGCCGCTGGTCGCCGTTTTCCAAATTCCCTGCCCGATGGGAGTTACCTTTGTATTTTCTACCAGTTTGACATTTTCCGCCAGCGGCATCGCGGAAGGATCGTGTTCGACAACCGCCGCTATGTAATTTTCCATCAAATCGACAAGCGCCTGGCGGTCCATTTTAGCCGCGCAAGATTTAAAAAGAAAAAGTCCAATTAAAATTCCAAGCTCAGCGATTATGACTCTTTTTTTCATTTCTTCACCTCAATTTTGAAAAATAAATATTCATCTCAACGCCGATGGCGATTACTCGAACTGAATCCAATCTATTTCCACCCTGCCAGAATCCCTCAGAGAAATCTCTATATTTTGAATACCAACTAACAAGTTTTTAATATTGGCGCTGATAATTTTCCAATCCTTGCTTATCGGGATTTTCAGATTCCAAATCTTATATTTGTCACCATCGCCAATTTGAATTGCGACTGTCCCGCCTGTGTCTGATAAAGCTTTGATTTTTATGCGCTTTAAATTTTCTTCCTTGAAAT
>JALOAB010000343.1 GCA_023229045.1 Fidelibacterota bacterium | reverse complement strand
TTTCTGCGGGCTCAGTTCCGGCGGAATAAACTTCGAGTTTGGCATCAAAAGATTTCAAAAAAGCCGCGGCCATCTGACTGCGGCAGGAATTACCGGTGCAAAGGACGAGTATTTTCATAATGGTTCTTTTTTTTGCATTATGTTTTTATTTTTGAATTCAGACATAACAGTTCATGACGCCTAATTTTATAGGGGTTATCTGATAATTTGTAAAAGGTGTGCCTGTCATATTCGTTATTCAAAGTCGTATTTAAATCTAAAATTAATATCATTTGAATCCTGTTAATCTTGTTAAAAAATAGCTCCATAGATCAGACCGGAGATGGTAGCCATGACAACCACCAGGCTGACGTACACGATGGTTTTTTGGGTACCGATAACGCTTTTAATGACCAGCATATTCGGTAGAGATAGCGCCGGACCGGCTAGTAAAAGCGCCAGCGCCGGACCTTTGCCCATACCGCTGGCGATCAAACCCTGCAGGATCGGCACTTCAGTTAATGTAGCAAAGTACATAAATGCACCGGCAATGGATGCAAAGAAGTTGGAAAATATGGAGTTGCCGCCCACTAAACCGGAGACCCAACGATTGGGAATGATACCCTGTCCGTTTTCCGGACCGCCCAGCAGAAACCCGGCAATTAGCACACCCATCGCCAGAAGCGGTAAAATCTGTTTGGCAAATCCCCAGGTGGCGGACATCCACTCCGACGGTTCACCTTCATTAATCGAAAGTAAAATACTCAGTCCGATAAAAGCCGCGATAAAGGCGATTATCGGTTGTGTTGGAAAGATTAAAACCAGAACCAACACCGGCAGAGCAACCAGGAGTACCTGGAAAACCTTTATTTTAATGATAAGAATCAGCGTGAACGCCAACCCAATTCCGAAAAAACCAGTGATCAGCCATTTATTGTTATAAATAAAATGCCAGACTCCAGAATCGGCGTCCGTTTTGCCCCAGTTGACAAAAACGAGAATCAAAATCAGGGTAAAGAAATGAATGGCGGTCTGCCAGAGGGGGTGGGACTCTCCGGAGTCCGGCATTGCTAACTGAGCGTTTGCCTTATCCTGTTCCTCTTTGCGATAAATCAGGTGCATCAGGAATCCAATGACCACGCTGAAAAGCACAGCGCCGATAACCCGTACGATGCCCAACTCTGCGCCCAGGATTCGGGCAGTCAGAATTATTGCCAGAATGTTGATTGCCGGACCGGAATATAGAAAGGCAATCGCCGGTCCCAAGCCTGCGCCGCGACGGTAAATCCCGGAAAAGAGCGGTAGGATTGTACAGGAGCAAACCGCCAGGATCGTACCAGAAACCGAAGCGACCAAATACGCCAGCCATTTTTTTGCAGTGGCGCCAAGATATTTTATCACTGCCGCCTGACTGATAAATACCGAAATTACTCCGGCAATGAAAAAAGCCGGCACCAGGCAGAGCAAAACGTGTTCGCGGGCGTACCATTTGGCCAGGTTTAATGCTTCAAAAATAGCGTTGGTAAATTGTGGCTTTCCAACAGGCAGATAAAATACCGCCAGGAATACAGCGACGACCCAAAGCAGTTTTTTATATTCTTCTTTCCAGTTCATGAATGTTTTACTCCACAGATATGATTGCGGTCAATAGTCGCCAGTTTGGCGATATCATTTAAAGCCGTTTGGTTTCTGTTAAGCCAGCCGATTAACGTTTCTATTAAAACTCTGACCTGTTCATCAGCCGCATCATTCAGATAATAATTGACCCATTTACCATCCTTTTTATCAATAATGAACCCGGCTTCGCGTAAAATAGACAGATGTTTGGAAACCGTGGAAGTTGCCAGTTGCAGGATTTCGGTAATTTCGCAAACGCAGAGCGGTTTTCTAACCAGCAGATTCAGGATTCGCAGGCGTCCTTCATCGGAAAGAGCTTTGAATATTTTGGTGTACTCACGCATGTTTTCTCCATTTCTATCCATATCATTTCGATAATTGGCGAAATATAATAGCGTCGCGTTAAATATCCAAATAATTTTAAAACCTGCGGAAATCTATTAAAATACTTTGCGTACTTTGCGAGAGATTATTTCGCTATTGAATGGCTTTGTAGCGGGGACTGGATTTCCCGCATTCTGCGGGACTAATCCCGCCATCGGCGGGGCGAACCAGTGACGACAGTCGTTATTAAGCCAACCAGCCCGCGTTAAATTACAGAAAACTCACGAACATCTTGAATATTTCGGTAGGGTTGAGGCTTTGTAGCGGGGACTGGATTTCCCGCATTCTGCGGGACTAATCCCGCCTCCGGCGGGGCGAACCAGTGACGACAGTCGTTATTAAGCCAACCAGCCCGCGTTAAATTACAGAAAACTCACGAACATCTTGAATATTTCGGTAGGGTTGAGGCTTTGTAGCGGGGACTGGATTCGAACCAGTGACCTTTGGGTTATGAGCCCAACGAGCTACCAACTGCTCCACCCCGCGATCAAT
The DNA here is from genome assembly GCA_023229045.1 of Fidelibacterota bacterium. Lineage (GTDB taxonomy): Bacteria > Fidelibacterota > UBA2242 > UBA2242 > UBA2242 > JAGNGI01. The sequence goes on along the minus strand of JALOAB010000343.1, from coordinate 35 downwards.
TTCAAAAACCGGGCGTAATTTGCGAATATTTTAGC
>JALOAB010000341.1 GCA_023229045.1 Fidelibacterota bacterium | reverse complement strand
CAGTATTAAAACAAAAATGATTGCTATACTAAAAAACGCCTTCTTCTTCATTACATAATCCTTATCCGATGTCTATCATTCGCTTTGACTAATCCGGTAAAGTAAAACATTGTTTTTTCATTGTCGTGAATTTTTCCAATTGTCTAAAAACTGGTGAATATACCTAATCGCCACCCAAATTTGAGATATTTTTAATGGAAATCAGGGATATTTCAACCAGTTTTTAGACACTTAAAACCGGCAATTGTTACATAGGAATTTTACTATTAAAAAAATATGCGATAATTGATCTTTTCTTTTTCACTAAAATTTTTAATGGCACTGCTGACTTGTGCCCAGTAATCAGTCGAATCGAAAAGCACTCGCTCATAGCTTTTAAGCAGAGCGGGTCGCCTGACAATCAACCAGTCGCGGATATGACTCCAGATGCATCCCGATGGATTGGTATGATCGAACAGATAATAGTCTGCAAACTCGCGAGTCTGCCTGACAATCTGTTTCCAACCGGTCAGGTACGGCAGAATCGGTCCGACGAAAATGTAAGTCTTCAGACCAGCGGTTTTGAGCTGTCTTAAAGCCTCGACACGCGCCGCGATCGTTGAGGCGCCCGGCTCGATTTCACCCCGCAGATTTTCATCCATCGTTACGATCGTCAGGCCAGCTGAACAATCTTTGAATTGGGTCAGCAAGTCAATGTCCCGCACTATCAGAGCCGATTTAGTCTGAACTGATAGTTTGGGCTGAACCGATATCAGCTGGCTCAGTAGCCGACGGGTCAATTGATAATCGACTTCGACCGGCTGATAAGGATCGCAGACTGAAGACAAAGTCACCGTCCGATTCCTGCATTTTACTAAAACCGGCGCCTATAGCTCCGGGGCATTGATTTTAATATCCACATATTCACCCCAGGATTCGGTATGCTCGTCGAATTTTTGCATGAAACAGGCATAGCAGTACACACAGGCATGCTGACAGCCGCGGTAGGGATTAATGACAAAATCAATCCCGGGCAGTTTAGACTTGCTGAGAATAGAACGGGCCTTTATTTCCTGAATTTTCAACATGTCAGACGTTAATCAATAAACTCTAAACAAATCAAGTAAACTGCACCAATATTGCAGATTTGTTATAAATCACATTTTTTAAAAAAAACATTTCCGATTTATTGTCATATCAGTTAAAATTGAGCACGAGAAATATTTCGATTGAAAGACAACTTAATATGGAGGAAATAACATGAAAACATCTCGAACGAGAGTGTTTCTTTGCATTTTTATCGCCATTCTAATGGTGACTGTATCTCTTACAGCCGCCACTAACGTTGCGACATATAACGGCAAAGAAATACGCTCTAACCGAATCGTGGTGGTCAACAATTCGGTTTTGCAAAAAACGACCGTCAAGGCTGGTCAGACCGCGCGCCTTGAAAGCACCCGCCAAACTTTTCAAGGACGCACTGTGCGGCAAATTCGCGGACAGGGAATCGCCGAATGGGAAATAAAGGGCGATATGCAAAAAGCTCTTAACGCTCTGAATGCGATTGAGGGCGTCAGCGCTTTCCCTAATTTTGTATTTAAGCGCGAGGATATCAAACGCACTTCAATAATAGGACTCCCCACTTTTCCAACCGACGATCCCTATCTGAAATATCAATGGGCTTTGAATAATGACGGAACAATTGATTCGCTCTTCTTTACTGATTTTGAGTATAATATCGGCGGAGATGCTGAACCTGGTGCCGATATCAGCGCCTTCGATGCCTGGAACGTCACAACCGGTGGTACTTATCCAGTTGAAGGCGGCGGTACTGAAGATATTATCGTTGCCATATATGATGATGGCATTGACATCAACCATGAAGATTTGCGGAACAACATCTGGATTAATCCCGGCGAAGATATCAATAATGATGGCATTATTGACGACTCCGATTGGAATGGTGTCGATGATGACGGCAATGGCTTCATCGATGACTTCTGGGGCTGGAATGTAATGAATGATGACAATTCCTACCTGAACAGCGGCAGTTTTCATGGCACGCATGTCGCCGGCATTATCGGCGCCGAAGGCAACAATGCTCTTGGTATTGCCGGCGTCAATCACCACATCAAGATGTTGTCGGTTCTGATATGGGATGACTGGGGTGAAACCGATGCCATTACAATCATGTACGGTTACTATTATCTGTCAACCTTACTGCGATCCGGCGTCAAGATCGTGGCTGTCAATCAGTCCTGGGGCGGCGGAGGTTACCTGTACGATCGCGATGATCAACGCTTCGTTGATGTCATGACTAATTATGCTCGTGAACATGATGAATACGGCATGATCTGGGTTTGCTCGGCTGGCAATGACTATGAGAATACCGATAAGCTGGACTATTATGCTTATCCGCGTCTGATCCAATCGCCAAATATTATCAATGTCGGCGCGACCGATTATTTCGAGATGAGATCAGATTTTTCTAATTACGGTCTGGCGACAGTTGACATCGGTGCGCCCGGAA
>JALOAB010000342.1 GCA_023229045.1 Fidelibacterota bacterium | reverse complement strand
TCAGATTTCACAATATGACGAGCCGCTTTGCTATAACGGTAAAATTCTGATCAGATTTAACGGAACTGAAAAGACGATTGGCATAACCCGGATTCATATCGAAGAAGATGCCGGTAAATCCATTCATGGTTACGATAATACCCAGGTCGATTTTAATCGCTGTGGAGTCCCTCTGATCGAAATTGTTTCTGAACCGGAAATGCACTCGCCGGAAGAGGCTTATGCCTATTTAATGAAATTGAAACAAATCTTGGAATACCTGGAAATCTGCGATTGTAATATGGAAGAAGGCAGTTTGCGATGTGACGCGAACATTTCTCTCCGTATGGTTGGTCAGAAAAAATTCGGGACAAAGACCGAAATGAAAAATATGAATTCATTTCGTGGTGTTGAACGAGCCCTGAATTATGAGATCGAACGACAGACCAGGATCCTTGAAGAGGGAGGAAGTATCACTCAGCAAACCATGCTCTGGGATGAAGCCAAAGGTGAAGCCCGCTCGATGCGCTCTAAAGAAGAATCGCACGATTACCGCTATTTTCCCGAACCGGATCTGGTGCCACTTGAAGTCAGCGAAGAATGGAAAAATGCTGTGCGCGAAAACCTGCCGGAATTACCTGATCAGAAATACCAACGCTTTCTGAACGATTTTCAATTACGTCCATACGATGCCAGTTTATTGACTGCTGATCGCTATCTGGCTGACTACTTTGAAGAAGTCGTCAACATAATAAATGATCCGGCAATGGTCAGTAAATGGATATTGGGAGAAATTCTGCGGATTCTTTCGCAGAATAATCTTACTTCACGACAAATCCCTCTCGCGGCTGAAGACCTGGGTGAACTGCTTAATTTGATTAAATCTGGTAAAATAACCGCCAATATTGGTAAAATAGTCTTCGATAAAATGCTCGCCGAACATCAACCGGCTAAAATCATCATTGAACGTGAAAAACTGATCGCAGTTAGTGACGATGCCGAACTTAAGCAAATTATCCAGACCATTATCGCTGAAAATCCAAATGAAGTGGAACGCTATCGGGCAGGCGCTAAAAACCTTTTCGGATTTTTCATGGGACAGGTAATGAAGAAGACCAGAGGACAGGCTAATCCGAACATAACCAGTCACTTGTTAAAAGAAGCGCTGGGAGCTTAATCGTGAATAAGAAAACAAAAATCTTGTCAAATATTCCCCGCAGAGAGAGAAAATGCAATTGGAGATTGTAGGTTGTAGATTGAAAATTGCAAATTTCAGATTGCAAATATCTGATTTATCAATTGTATCCTGCCTGCCCGAACGTCCTAACGGTTTAGGACGGGCGAGTCAATCCTGTCTAATATTAAAAAACAAAAATCTTGTCTCACCTGAGACTCCTGCGGAGTTTATCTTGTCAGAAAATACCCGCGGAGAGAGGAAATGCAATTGGAGATTGTAGGTTGTAGATTGAAAATTGCAAATTTCAGACTGCAAATATCTGATTTATCAATTGTATCCTGCCTGCCCGAACGTCCTAACGGTTTAGGACGGGCGGGTCAATCCTGTCTAATATTAAAAACAAAAATCTTGTCTCACCTGAGACTCCTGCGGAGTTTATCTTGTCAGAAAATACCCGCGGAGAGAGGAAATGCAATTGGAGATTGTAGGTTGTAGATTGAAAATTGCAAATTTCAGACTGCAAATATCTGATTTATCAATTGTATCCTGCCTGCCCGAACGTCCTAACGGTTTAGGACGGGCGGGTCAATCCTGTCTAATATTAAAAACAAAAATCTTGTCTCACCTGAGACTCCTGCGGAGTTTATCTTGTCAGAAAATACATGCGGAGAGACAGGGATTCCCCGCCTGACTGCTGACGCAGTCACGCAGGCAGGGAACCTCGGGTAGGTGTTAGCCTAAATGTTTTGTCTTATCTATAACAATCAATTTAATATTGAATATCTGAGATTTTAAAAATTTGGGATTCGATCCTGTGCGAAATTTTTAACTATTAAGCGGAGAGACAGGGATTCCCCGCCTGACTGCTGACGCAGTCACGCAGGCAGGGAACCCCGGGTAGGTGTAAGCCTACACACGCCATTTAATATTTAATTACCAAATTCAAATTGAATGTTTGGAATTTAAAATATCGCAAAACAATCCTACCCATAATTCTAAACTAATATGCGGAGAGACGGGGATTCCCCGCCTGACTGCTGACGCAGTCACGCAGGCAGGGAAACCCGGGTAGGTGTAAGCCTAAATGTTTTGTCTTATCTATAACAATCAATTTAATATTGAATATCTGAGATTTTAAAAATTTGGGATTCGATCGTGTGCGAAATTTTTAACTATTAAGCGGAGAGACGGGGATTCCCTGCCTGACTGCTGACGCAGTCACGCAGGCAGGGAACCCCGGGTAGGTGTAAGCCTAAATGTTTTGTCTTATCTATAACAATCAATTTAATATTGAATATCTGAGATTTTAAAAATTTGGGATTCGATCCTGTGCGAAATTTTTAACTATTAAGC
>JALOAB010000340.1 GCA_023229045.1 Fidelibacterota bacterium | reverse complement strand
TATCAGGCATTGAATACGATTAAACCTAAATTTTTTGAAAAGATTAAATGTATTCATATTGATCCTCCATATAATACTGATACTAGTGGTTTCTTATATAACAATAACTATCGACATTCGAGCTGGCTTACTTTTTTAGAAAATCGTATTTCTGCTAGTATAAATTTGATATCTAAAAATGGTTCTTTTTTGTGTCATATTGATGAAAATGAATATGAACGTTTAAAATTATTTTTTGATCAAATAAATATTCCTGATGCAGGTACTATTATTTGGGATAAAAGAAATCCAATGAATGCAGGAAAAGGAATAGCAAAACAACATGAATATATTATTACCATGTCAAAAACCGAATATCCGATATATCTTAGTAATGAAAATATTATTTTAATGCTTAATAAAGTCGCTGAATTAATAAAATCAAATGGAGGTATTACAGAAAAAACTAAAAAAGAATACTCATCATGGCTTGACAATAAAGATGATTTTACTGGTGGAGAAAAATCATATAGATATATAGATGAAGATGGAGAAATATATCAAAGTGTAAGTTTAAGAGCGCCTGAACCAAGAATTGATCAAAAATTCTTTATTCCGCTAGTGCATCCTGTTACAAATAAACCTTGCCCTGTTCCACCTAATGGTTTTTCTCGTACACCAGAAACCTTACAATCAATGATAAAAAATAAAGAAATAATTTTTGGTGAAGATGAATCAATTCAACCAAGGCAAAAAGTATTGCTAAAACAAACAAAGAAAAGACAAATTTCATCAATAATTCAAGATGCTCATAAAGGAAAAGCGGATTTAGATATAATAGGTTTGAATTTTCCTTACTGTCATCCAGTATCTTTATATGAAAAGTTGAACGGTGCAATATCTGAATTACCAAATGATATTTTTATGGATTTTTTTGCCGGTTCCGGGACGACCGCGCATGCTGTGATGAATCTCAACCGGGCGGATGAGGGACAACGCAAGTATATATTAGTCGAGATGGGCGAGCATTTTTCTACCGTAATCCTGCCGCGCATCAAGAAAGTAGCCTACAGCGACAAATGGAAAGACGGCAAAGCTCAAAAGGGTCAGGGCATCAGCCATTTCGTCAAGTATTTCGACCTGGAGCAGTACGAAGAGGTCTTAAGCAAAGCTAATTACCAGGATCAGGAAGCGCCGCTGTTTGCCACAACGCCGGAGACGCTCGCGGACTATATTTTCCTGCGCGACCTGAAGATGCTGGAAGCGGTCGGCATTAAAGAGCAAAAGATTAAGGTCAACCTGGAGAAGCTCTACCCGGATATAGATCTGGCGGAAACTCTCTCCTGCCTGACCGGCAAATGGATCAAAAAGATTACAAAGGACGCCGTGGAATTTCAGGATGGTTCGACGGCTAATCTGTCCTCTCCGGAATGGAATGAGATCAAGCCCCTGATCTGGTGGTAAGCATGAACAGTTTATCTGAGATTCTGAACATCATAAACCAGGATAATATGCCGCCGGTCTGGACGGCTCCCGATCTGGTTTCCTTTTCCAAAACCAAAAAACTCTGGAAATATCAGCAGGAAGCCTTGCGGAATTTTCGGATTGCTCTCTGGAAATATTACAAAGACTGCGAAGCCGACAAACTCCGGTTCCTGAAACTGTACACTGACAATGAAATTGATCTTGCCGATCTCAATCTCAATGACAATAAAAAGAACGAAAAACTGCTTGCGCCCTTCTATCCGGTTACCGGTTCGAAAATCCCTTATCAGCATTTCATCAACCGGATGGGATTCTGGATGGCGACCGGTTCAGGTAAAACGCTTGTCATCGTCAAAATCCTGGAAATCCTGCACCACCTGATCCGGAATAAAGAGATTCCCGCGCATGACATAATGGTTTTGACTCACCGGGAAGACCTGATTGAACAATTACGCGAACATGTCAGGGATTTCAACAGCTCCGGCCGGACGCCGCATATAGTCCTGCGCGAGTTGCGGGAATATCCGAATGTCAAACGCGGTCAGTCCAGCCTTTTCGGTGAGCGCGAGATGACCGTTTTCTATTATCGTTCCGATAATCTCAACGATGTGAAAAAAGACAAAATAATTGATTTCCACAGTTATGATAATGGCGGTCAGTGGTATGTTCTGCTGGATGAAGCCCACAAGGGTGACAAAGAAGATTCCAAGCGCCAACATATTTACAGTATTCTGAGCCGCAGCGGATTCCTTTTCAACTTCTCGGCAACTTTTACAGAATCACGTGATAAAATAACTTCTGCGTATGTCTTCAATCTGGCTGATTTTATCAAAAACGGTTATGGCAAGCATATCAGTATTCTCAGGCAGGAAAACCGGGCATTCCGGGATAAAGAAGATTTCACCAATGAAGAAAAACAAAGGCTGGTACTGCAATCTCTGCTCTCCCTGGTTTATGTAGCCAAATCCCGTGAGAAGTTAGTCCGGACGACCGGAGAAGAGTTATTCCACCGGCCTCTGATGCTGGCCATCGTCAATTCGGTCAATACGCAAGATTCCGATCTGA
>JALOAB010000339.1 GCA_023229045.1 Fidelibacterota bacterium | reverse complement strand
TAAGCTATCAGATCAACGGAAAGTGGTATAACGATAAAAAAGTCAACTGGATTCCGACCTTTAACTGGACACTGGGGATATTGTTTTAACGGGCTGTTTTATTATCGCCGGAAGATATTTTGGTTTGTTTGCCTTCCGACGATTGTTCCGGCGCCAGCTGTGACAGAGCTTCGCGGGCGGCTTTCTGTTCGGCAGTGCGCTTCTGGTGGCCGAAGCCGGTGCCCAAGCGCTTATTATCGACGTAAACAGCGATTTCATAATGTCGGGCGTGATCCGGTCCGGTAGCCTTGAGAATTTTAAAAACCGGCAGATGGCGGCCATTTTTCTGGCAATATTCGAACAAGCGCCCTTTATAATTAAAATGGTTGACGGTATTTTCAGCGTTTTCCAGCGGGACAATCCAGCGCTGGATGAATTCCCGCGCCGGTCGCATTCCGCGGTCAAGGAAGATGGCGCCGATTAGTGATTCGACGATGCTGGCCAGCAATTTATGCAGAGTCGGCTGATTTCTGAGATTCAACCCTTTTTCAAACAGCACCGCCTGATCGATTTGTAATTTTTTACCGATCCGCGCTAGGGAATTGCCATTGACGATGGCCGAGCGGTGTTGGGTTAGATCGCCTTCACTTTTTTCAGGATATTTTTGGTATAAAATATCGGCTACGATCAGCGCCAGGACGGCGTCACCGAGAAATTCCAGGCGTTCGTAAGATTTTTCGCCATTCACCGAGCGGGAGCGATGGGTCAGGGCCTGTTCCATCAGGGTCTTATCCCGGAAAACATAACCAATCCGTTGCTCGATAGGCGAGACGGTTCGGAATAGATTTCTGATAGACAACTTCAATTTTGCAGACTATAGACTTTGGCGGCCACTACGGCATTATGCCCACCAAAGCCGAAATTGTTGCTCAATCCGGCAATTAGTTTGACTTTCCGGGCAATATTAGGTGTATAATTCAAATCGCATTCCGGATCGGGAAATTCATAATTGGTCGTCGGTGGAACAATCTGATCCTGAAGTGCCAGTGCCAGTACGATAAATTCGATGCCACCGGCGGCGCCCAGCAAGTGACCGGTCATTGATTTAGTGGAGCTGATATGCAAATGATAGGCTTGTTCACCAAAGACAGTCTTAATGGCAAGGGTTTCACTGCGATCATTGAGTTGTGTCGAAGTGCCGTGGGCATTGATATAATTAAAGTCTTTTTTAGCCAGACCGGACACGCGAATGGCGCGCTCCATGGAGATGACAGCCCCTTTGCCTTCCGGGTGCGGGGCGGTGATGTGATAGGCGTCGGCGGAAAATCCATAACCGACAACCTCCGCATAGATTTTGGCATTCCGGCGCAGAGCATGTTCCAATTCTTCAATAACTACAATTCCGGCGCCCTCGCCGATAACAAATCCATCGCGTTCACGGTCAAATGGTCGGCTGGCTTTCTGCGGGGCATCGTTACGCCGGCTAAGGGATTTCATATTGCTAAAACCTGCCACCGATAGCGGTGTAATTCCGGCTTCGGTGCCGCCGGTTATCATGACATCGGCGTCATCGGTGCAAATATGCTGATAGGCCACTCCGATGGCGTGCGAGGCGGTGGCGCAGGCTGAAGTCACCCCGTAATTTGGACCGCAGAAGCCAAAATCGATCGCAATCCGACCGGTAATTATATCCGGAATCATCATCGGAATGAAAAACGGACTGACCTGGCGATGCCCTTTAGTCATCAATATCTGATGCTGGGCTTCAAGCGTGCTGATGCCGCCAATCCCGGAACCGACGATTACGCCGACCCGCTCGGGAGCGAAAGCGCTTTGCATCAACCCGGAATCCTCGACAGCCTGGCGAGCCGCGGCCGCCCCGAATTGTGTAACCCGATCCATCCGGTTAAGATCCTTCTGTGAAAAATATTGCAACGGATCAAAATCGCGCACTTCAGCCGCGATCTGACAAGAATAATCGCTCGGGTCGAATGATTTGATCCGGGCAACGCCGTTCCTGCCCTGCAATATGTTTGACCAGAAGGACTGGACATCATTTCCGACCGGGGAAATGACGCCCAATCCGGTCACAACAACGCGTTTGCGCATAAGTGAGATTATTTTAGTTTGGAGTCTAGATAATTGACGACGTCGCCGACGGTTTTTAGTTTTTCGGCTTCTTCGTCGGGGATTTCAATACCGAAATCCTCTTCCATTTTCATAATCAGTTCCACCGTATCCAGTGAATCGGCTCCGAGATCATCGATGAAAGAGGCTTCCATTGTTATCTTGGATTTTTCGATTCCCAGTTTTTCGGCCACGATTTCCTGGACTTTCGCGAAATTACTCATCATATCCTCCTATGTTAGTTTACATTACCATGCCGCCGTCGACCCTGAGCACCTGTCCGGTGATGTAATCGGCCAGCGGCGAAGCTAAAAACAGAGCCGCATTGGCAACCTCCTGCGGCGTTCCCATTCTATTTAAAGGAATATTTTTTATAAAACCCGCCCGCACTTCATCCGGTAACGCGGCAGTCATGGCAGTATCGATAAAGCCCGG
>JALOAB010000031.1 GCA_023229045.1 Fidelibacterota bacterium | reverse complement strand
TTGATGTTGGGAGGCAAATGTGATGAAAAGAATTTATACCGTACTAATATTCAGTGCGCTGATTTTCGTTTTTTTAACCTGCACCGACAGCGAGCGCCAGACCGCGTCGACGCTATGGTTGTTACGCACCGATTATGGCGGATGCAACGGATTCATGGAAGTACCCAGATGGAACTGGGAAATTAATGAGGATAGCCTAAGCTGGGAAATCAGCAACGATACTCTGAAAATTTTCAGCGGTATCGAATACATCTGCTGTGCGCCTTTCGTTGTAGAAAGTCAGCAGAACGGCGATAGCCTGACGATTATGATCAGAGATACCTGCTATACTCCGTATGAAACTTGTTATTGCCGCTGTATGTGCTATTATGAATTTCTGACGTTGTTCACCGGTTATACCGGCGACCGATATCATCTAGCTGTCTGGTTACACGATCCGCGGCAGGTACAGGACTCCCTGCTCTGGCAGGTGGAGATTCCATAGATCGATTAATTATTCTTTGGATTTCTCCGGATTATCCTTTTTTTTGTGATAATCGGGGTACAGCTTTTTCATGCAATCCGGGCAGATGCCGTGAGTGAATTCAACGTCGGCGTGGGTCTGGATATAAGATTCTACATTGTTCCAATAGCCTTTATCATCCCTTATTTTCTTACAGCAGGCGCAGATCGGGATCAAGCCCTTCAGGGTGTTGATCTTATTGAGAGCTTCCTGCAGTTCCAGAATGACTTTTTCGCGTTGTTCTTCGGCCAGTTTTCGATCGGTAATATCGCGACCGATACCCACGATGCCGATAACGTTGCCCTGTTGGTCTCGCAGGGGCACTTTGGTGGCAGAATTCCAGCGCCGGCCACCTTCCAGCTGATCCAGAGGTTCTTCGTGATCGATTAATGGTTGACCGGATTTGATGATGTCATGTTCATTGGCATGAAATTTGGCCGCTAACGTTGGTTCGACAAAATCAAAGTCGGTTTTTCCGATAATCTCTTTCGGATTGGATTTACCCATGCGTTTAGCCACGGCTTTATTGCACATGATAAAGCGCCCTTCGGTGTCTTTGGCATAGATTTTATCCGGGACATTATCGATTACGGTCTTAAGGAGGTTGCGTTCGCTGGCCAAAGCTTCTTCGGCTTGTTTTTGCTCTGTAACATCCCGAAAAATTCCCATTAATACTTTACGGTTCTCAAGATCAAAGACGTTGGCTTTGATCGCCACATCCCGGATTTCGCCACTTTTGGTAATAATCTGAGTTTCTATGATCTCACTTATTTTTTGTTTGATGTGTTGTTTAAAAGCTTTGCTACCTTCATCATCTGGATGAAGGATACTTTGATGTTGCCCGATAATTTCGGATTTTTCTCGCCCTACCAGAACTGTCGCCGCCCGATTGCAATCAACCAGAATTCCGGTTTCGGCGTCCGCCACGAAGATGGCGTCCATAGCCTCCTCGAACTGAAGGCGGTATCTTTCTTCCGATAAACGGAGAGCTTCCTGCATCTGTTTTTTTTCAGTGATATTTTTTGAAATCCCGAAGGTGCCGATGATTTCACCCTTATTATTGACCAACGGCATTTTGGTTGAAGAAGCCCAGGACACACTGCCATTGACCCATTGTCTTTTTTCCTCTTTATCGACGATTGATTCACCGCTCTTTATGATATGCTGTTCGGTGGTGTAATCTGCTTCCGCAAATTGCTCCGGGAAGAAATCGAAGTCACTTTTTCCAATAGCTTCTTTCGGATCATTTAAGCCAAAAACTTCGGTCGCCAGCGATTTACTGACGCGGTAAAAACGACTCTTCAAATCCTTGAAGAAAATATATTCCGGGAAATAATTCAGCAAGGCATCGATCAACGACTTTTCAAACTCCAGCGCGCTTTTGGCTTTTTTCTGTTGGGTGATATCCCGGAATACCAAGACGGCTCCTTCGATATTACCGTATTCATCCATGATAGGCGCGCCGCTGTCATCGATAGGAATTTTCTTTCCCTTCTTGGAAATAAGAACGGTATGATTGGCCAGCCCGACTACCATACCTTTCCCTAAAATATTCTTAAGCGGATTTTTTGCCGGAAGCTGGGTATCTTCATTAATTATGTTAAATATCTGCAAAATAGGCTTACCGACAGCTTCGCTCAGCGACCAACCGGTCAGCTTTTCGGCGACCGGATTAAGAAAGGTGATCAAAGCCTGATTATCGGTCGTGATGACGGCATCGCCGATACTTTTCAGGGTCGTGGAGAGCAGAGCCTGATCGGTCTTTATCCGACGCTCCTCCTTGTGATGCGCGAGAGCCAGTTCGATAACACAGCGCAGTTCAGCCTCAACGATCGGTTTAAAAACTATGCCGTCGTTATCAGCCTGTTTCAATGTTTCAAGATCCAGTTGATCGGATTCTTCGATCAGGAAAATTATCGGTATGTCCTGGCTTTGATGGATTTGAACAGCAGTATCAATGCCATTCATTGCACCTTTGATAGATATATCCATCAGCACCAGATCCGGTTGGAGGTCGATCGCGCTTTTCAGGGCGCTCACACCATCACTGGCGGTTTTGACCACTTTATGCCCTAAATGACTGATAATCGAGTTAATACTGCGGGCAGTTTTAGGATCACTTTCCACCAATAATATTTTAGTTTCATCCATGTTCCTCACTCCTTTGTTTTATTTTTAGCCTTTTACTTTTTAGGGAAGTGTAGGCTTTATTACCAAAGGTCATCACTGCTATTTTACAAAAATATTTGAAAATCGCAAACAGCTCAATTTTAGTTTGTGATATAAATCCATATTCAGGTCGCCATTGAACTAATGATTGTTGAATTTCTCTTAAATATTATTGAACATTCTTTTTGATTTATATGGATTTCAAAAAAAATTATAAAAAAATGTTGACTTACAACGCATAAATATTTTATATTAAAGGCCAAATTATGAGCCGGTTAACAAATATATTGCTACCCATTGTACTAATTCTGGTCATTATTATCCTAATTGGAGGTGAAGGGGTAATTTAGGCGTAGTAAAAAATAAGCAGTAACTAAAACCCCTTCCCAAAAAAGAAGGGGTTTTTTAGTGGTAAAACTGAATAAATATGAAAAGGAATGTATAATTATGCAGAGCAATCAGGTAAAAAAAGGAATCGAACGGGCTCCGCATCGCTCTTTGTTGCGAGCCGCCGGCGTTGCTGAAGAAGATTTTGGGAAACCGTTCATTGGCATAGCCAATTCTTACAATGACATTGTTCCCGGGCATGTAAAACTGGACGTCGTCGCAGAAATGGTAAAAAAAGCCGTCATTCAGGCTGGCGGTTTGCCATTCGTATTTAATACGATTGGCGTTTGCGACGGGATTGCGATGGGGCACGCCGGCATGCGTTACAGTCTGCAGAGTCGCGAGCTGATCGCCGACTCAGTCGAAACAATGGTAAAAGCTCACTGTTTTGACGGCCTAGTTTGCATTCCGAACTGTGATAAAATCATTCCGGGAATGCTGATGGCGGCCGTGCGGCTCGATATTCCGACTATATTCGTTTCGGGCGGGCCGATGCGTGCCGGACGCCTGGCGAACGGCAAAGCTCTCGATCTGATCTCGGTGTTTGAAGGAATTGGGGCCTATAAGGAAGGCAAAATCGATGAAGCGGAATTAACTGAGATCGAACGTTGCGCTTGTCCGGGCTGGGGAAGTTGTTCCGGTTTGTTTACCGCCAATTCCATGAATTGCCTGTGTGAGGCGCTCGGCATCGCCCTCCCCGGCAACGGTACAATTCTGGCAGAAGACAAACACCGGCAAGAGTTATATAAGGAAGCCGGAAAACGGATCATGGAATTGGTGCGGCTAGATGTGCGCCCGTCGCAGATCATTACCCGTGAAGCTCTTGACAATGCCATAGCGCTCGATATGGCCATGGGCGGTTCAACGAATACCGTTCTGCATTTGATGGCGGTCGCCAACGAGGCTGGCATTAAATATTCGCTCGGGCGTATTGACGAAATCTCCCGCCGGACGCCCACGCTCTGCAAAGTGGCGCCTTCCTCACAATATCATATCGAGGATGTCGATGCGGCTGGCGGTATGAGCGCTTTACTGAACGAACTATTTCGGAATAATCCCTTTGTGAGCATAGATTGCCTGACTGTAACCGGGAAGACCATTGGTGAAAATGTTACCGGGCGGCGAATCCTGAATGAGGCCGTCATTCATACCCGGGAAAATGCGTATGCTCCGACCGGCGGACTGGCTATCCTGACCGGTAATTTGGCTCCGGAAGGAAGTGTCGTTAAATACGCCGGCGTTTCGGAAAAGATGAAAGTATTTGAAGGTCCGGCGGTGATTTTTGAAAGTCAGGAAGAAGCCTGCGAAGGAATACTGGCCGGCGATGTCAAAGCCGGGGATGTGGTCGTGATTCGCTATGAAGGTCCACGCGGCGGCCCGGGAATGCAGGAAATGCTTTCGCCGACTTCCTACATCATGGGGCGCGGATTAAGCGAAAGCGTAGCCCTGATTACCGACGGTCGCTTTTCAGGCGGTACGCGCGGAGCCTGTGTGGGACATGTAGCGCCCGAAGCCGCTCTCGGTGGACCGATCGGTTTACTAAAGAATGGCGACCGTGTCCGCATCGATATTCCAAAATATTCGCTGGAAGTTTTGTTATCGAATAGGGAATTAGGAAACCGCCGCGCACAGTGGCAGGCGCATCCTCCGCGCATCACTCACGGTGCGATGGCTCGTTATGCCGAAATGGTCTCTTCGGCCAGTGAGGGCGCCGTTTTAAAATATAATTTTCGCAAGGATGAAGGAGCCGTTCAATGAAAGGTGCTGAAATATTAATAGATACATTAATTAATGAGGGAGTCGATACTATATTCGGTTATCCCGGTGGCGTGGTCATTCCGATCTTCGATGTTTTATATCAGACGGATAAAATCAAATTCATTCTGACCCGTCATGAACAGGGCGCCACGCATGCCGCCGACGGTTATGCCCGCGCTACCGGCAAGGTGGGAGTTTGTCTGGTAACTTCCGGGCCGGGCGCGACCAATACCATAACCGGCATCGCCAATGCCCGAATGGACAGCATCCCGATTGTTGTAATTAGCGGTCAGGTGGCTACCAGCAGTATCGGTACGGATGCTTTTCAGGAAACCGATATGGTCGGTCTGACCCGCTCGATCACCAAGCATAATTATCTGGTAAAGAGCGTGGAAGAATTGCCGGGAGTACTGAAAGAGGCATTTTACATCGCCCGCACTGGTCGTCCCGGTCCGGTCGCCGTTGACATTCCCGTTAATGTATCCAACGGCATCCTGAAAAATTACAAGTATCCTGCCGAAGTTACTCTGCCGGGCTACAAACCGGTTGCCAACGGGAATCAAAAGCAAATTGAGAAACTGGCGCAGGCTATAAACTCTGCTAAAAAACCTTTGCTTTATACCGGTGGCGGTATCATATCGGCGGATGCTTCGGCGGAGCTCCTGGCTCTGCTGGATAAAACCAATATCCCGATCGTGATTACTTTGATGGGATTGGGTTCGATTCCGACCGATCATCCGACCTTTCTCGGTATGCCCGGAATGCATGGCACGATGGCGGCTAATCTGGCGCTGACCGAATGTGACTTACTAATCGGCATCGGAGTGCGCTTTGATGACCGTATCACGGGTCTGCGCGATCAGTTTGCTACCCAGGCGATGGTTGCCCATATTGACGTCGATCCGGCTGAAATTGCCAAAGTCATCAAGCCGCAGATTCCGGTCGTAGGTGACGCCAGGAAAATTCTTCAGGAATTACTAAAAAAAGTCCAGCCGCGCCAGCAGGATGAATGGAACGAACGAACAAACTCCTGGAAAAATCAGTACCCGATGACTTATGATCAGTCGGCTGAATCGGATATTTTACCACAGTATGTGATCGATCGCGTCAGCGCTCTGGCTGATCCGGAAACGATTATTGTAACGGACGTAGGTCAGCATCAGATGTGGGCGGCGCATTATTATAAACATCGTAAGCCCCGCGCCTTTCTTTCTTCCGGTGGCTTGGGTACTATGGGATTCGGTCTGCCGGCCGCCATGGGAGCGGCGGTTGGTCGTCCCAATCAGACTGTGGTGAGTATTTCCGGCGATGGCAGTATCCAGATGAATATTCAGGAATTTGCCACCTGTTCGATTAACAATATCCCGGTCAAGGTAGTCATTCTGAATAATTCCTATCTCGGCATGGTGCGTCAGTGGCAGGAAATGTTCTGGGATGAACATTATTCGCAGACCTGCCTAAAGCGCAGTCCGACTTGTCCGCCCAAATGCACCGGTCCGCGCAAGGATTGTCCGTCAGTTTATATTCCTGACTTTGTAAAAATTGCCGAGGCTAATCGGATTCACGGCTAT
Organism: Fidelibacterota bacterium; assembly: GCA_023229045.1. Taxonomy (GTDB): domain Bacteria; phylum Fidelibacterota; class UBA2242; order UBA2242; family UBA2242; genus JAGNGI01. The sequence goes on along the minus strand of JALOAB010000031.1, from coordinate 8,451 downwards.
CGCGCTACCAAGCCATCCGAGGTTGATGAGGTTTTAAAAACCGGTCTCAACCAATCCGGTCCGGTCATCATGGAGTTCATGGTGAAAAGCATCGAGAATGTCTATCCCATGATTCCGTCCGGCAAACCGATTTCCGCCATTATTCCCGGGAGGTCGTCATGAAAGAGAAACATACTATAATAGTGACAGTTACCAACCGCGTCGGTATTCTGGCACGGATAACTGGCCTGCTGGCTCAGCGCGGCTACAATATCGAAAGCGCTATCGCCGCCCCGACCGAAGACCCGGATGTTTACAAAATCATCCTCGTGGTTATGGAAAGTGACGAAAACGTCGAGCAAATCACCAAGCAGCTCAACAAACTCATAGATACAATCAAGGTCACCGACATTTCCCATAAAAATAACTATATCGTCCGCGAATATATCATCCTGAAAGTTACCCTCACCCAACGCACCCGCCCGGAAGTGCTGGACTTGGTGCGCGTTTTCGAGGCAAAACCAATCGATCTTGCGACCGAGCATCTGATTGTGGAATTGACCGGGCATGTACGCAAAATCGACCGGTTCGTCGAATTGTTAAAACCTTTCGGTATCAAGGAATTCGTTCGGAGCGGCGAGTTTGCCATGACTGAATATAATTAAACAAAGGAGTTAAATATGTCTGTTAAATTGTATTACGACAAAGATGTGAAGAGTAAAGTTCTGAAGGGCAAAACCATCGCCGTGATCGGTTACGGCAGTCAGGGACATGCCCAGGCTCAAAACCTGCGCGATAGCGGTTATAAAGTCATTATTGCCGAGCGTCCTGATTCACCGAATTACGCGCTGGCGATCAAACACGGTTTCAAACCGATCAGCGCCTCGGAAGCCTGTAAGCAGGCAGATGTGATCCAGATCTTGACACCCGATCAAATTCAACAAAAAGTGTATGAGCAGGAAGTCCAGACTCATCTGACCAAGGGCAAAGCGCTGGTATTTTCGCATGGATTCAATATTCACTTCAAACAGATCGTGCCGCCGAAAGATGTCGATGTCTATATGGTTGCGCCAAAAGGACCCGGTCATCTCGTTCGTCGACAGTATGAGCTCGGCGCCGGGGTGCCGTCGCTATTTGCGGTCTATCAGGATGTCAGCGGTCAAGCCCGCAATCTGGCGATGGAACATGCCTGCGGAATCGGCGCCGGTCGGGCCGGGATCATCGAAACGACTTTTAACGAAGAAACCGAAACCGATCTGTTTGGCGAACAGGCCGTACTGTGCGGCGGTGTTTCGGAATTAATCAAAGCCGGATTCCAGACTTTGGTCGAAGCCGGTTATCAGCCGCAGATCGCCTATTTCGAATGTTGCCATGAATTAAAACTGATCGTCGATCTGATTTATGAAGGCGGGCTGGCTGGAATGTATTACTCGGTCAGCGATACGGCGGAATACGGTGGCATGACCTGTGGTCCGCAGATTATCGACTGTGATACAAAAATGCGCATGAAAGATATGTTACGCGCCATCCAGACCGGCGAATTCGCCAGGGACTGGATTCTGGAAAATCAGGCCGGGCGTCCGATGCTAAACGCCTACCGTCAGGAACACCAGGAATTATTACTGGAAAAAGTAGGCCGGGAACTGCGCGAGATGATGCCGTGGCTTAAGAAAAGAAGATAAAAAAATGAACCGTAAGATCCAGATTTACGATACAACTCTGCGCGATGGCACCCAGGCCGAAATGATTAGTTTCTCGGCTGAGGACAAATTGCATATCGCCAAACGACTGGATGAGTTTGGCATTGATTACATCGAGGGCGGCTGGCCGGGTTCGAATCCAAAAGATTTAGAGTTTTTCAAACTGGCTGGCGAAACCCAGTTTAAGCACGCCCGTATCGTGGCTTTTGGCTCGACCAAACGCGCCAAGAATACCGTCGCCGAGGATCCGAATATCCGCTACCTGCTGGAAGCGGAGACGCCGACCGTGGCAATTTTCGGGAAATCCTGGATTTTACATGTCGAAAAAGCTCTGCGCATTACCCCCGAGGAAAACCTGACATTAATCAGTGAAAGTGTGGCTTATCTGAAGAGCAAAGGCAAAGAAGTCATCTATGACGCCGAGCATTTTTTCGACGGTTATAAAGATAACGCCGATTATGCCGTCCGGACTCTGCAAGCCGCTCAAAACGCCGGTGCCAATTCGATCGCTTTGTGTGACACCAACGGCGGAACATTGCCTGCGGAAATCAGCCGCATTATCAAGGAAGTGCTTAAAACGGTAAAAATACCGCTTGGCATTCATACTCATAATGACAGCGGATTAGCGGTCGCCAACAGTCTGGTTGCCGTCGATGCCGGCTGTATCCAGGTACAAGGAACGATTAATGGCTACGGCGAACGCGCCGGGAATGCCGATCTGTGTTCGATAATCCCGAATCTGCAATTGAAAGCCGGTTACCAGTGTATTCCGCCTGAGAATATGAACCAGTTGACTTTGGTTTCGCGCTATGTCAGTGAGATCGCCAACCTGGCGCACCCCAATAATTTACCGTTTACCGGAAAAAGCGCTTTCGCCCACAAAGGCGGAGTGCATGTCAGTGCTGTGATGAAAGATCCACACAGTTACGAACACATCCAACCGGAATCCGTCGGTAACAGCCGGCGGGTTCTGGTTTCGGATCTCTCCGGTCAGAGCAACATAGTTTTCAAAGCCCGTGAGCTCCACATTGATCTTGCCCGGCATCAGGAAAAAATTCCTGAAATAGTCGCCCGGTTGAAGGAACTCGAACATCTCGGTTATCAATATGAAGCCGCCGAAGGTTCGCTGGAACTCTTGATCAGTAAGGTCAAATCTGAATATCGCGATTTCTTCAATCTGAAAGGATTCCGCATTTTAATTGAGAAAAATGAAACCGGCGAACTGCGTTCGGAGGCTACGATCCGGATGATAGTCGACCATACGGTCGAACATGCCGCCGCCGAAGGCGACGGTCCGGTCAATGCGCTCGACAATGCCCTGCGTAAAGCTCTCGCCAAATTTTATCCCGAAATCAATGAAATGAAGTTATCGGATTACAAGGTGCGGGTGCTTAATCCACTCCAGGCGACCGCCGCTAAGGTGCGGGTATTGATCGAATCCAGTTCCAACGGAGAAACCTGGGGCACGATCGGTGTCTCGGAAAATATTATTGAAGCCAGCTGGCAGGCTTTAACGGAAAGTATTTCCTACTTTTTAATGCAAAAACATAAACACAATTCCAAATCTACGGAGTCGAATCATGCCTAAACGTATTATCCTCTTCGATACAACCCTGCGGGACGGCGAGCAAAGTCCGGGAGCCTCTCTGACTGTTGCCGAAAAATTGATTATAGCCCGCCAGCTCGCCAATCTCGGTGTGGATGTAATCGAAGCCGGCTTTCCGATCGCTTCGGAGGGCGATTTTGAGGCCGTTAAACAGATTGCTCAGAATATTAAAGGTCCGGCAATCTGTGGTCTGGCGCGCACTCACGAGGCTGATATTGATCGGTGCTGGGAAGCCGTCAAGTACGCCATCAAGCCGCGCATCCACACTTTTATTGCCACCTCCAGCATTCATCTGGAGAAGAAACTGCGCATGACTCAGACTGAGGTCGTAGAACTGGCTCACAAAGCCGTACGCTTTGCCCGGGAACGTTGCCCGGATGTTGAGTTTTCACCCGAGGATTGCGCCCGCACCAGTTTGGATTATATGTGCGAAGTCGTCCAAGCCGCCCTGGAAGCCGGAGCTACGACTATCAATATTCCCGATACGGTCGGTTATGCCGAACCGGAGGAATTTGCCGGACGAATCCGCTACCTGATCGAGAAAGTTCCGGCGATCCGCCAGGCTGTCATCAGCGTGCATTGCCATAATGATCTCGGTAATGCCGTGGCTAATTCGCTGGCGGCGGTAATGGCTGGCGCTACCCAGATTGAAGGCTGTATCAATGGAATCGGTGAGCGCGCCGGGAATGCCGCCCTGGAAGAAATCATCATGAATCTGGTCACCCGCAAAGATTTCTTTAATGTCGAGGTCGGTGTCAATACCCGCGAAATTTTTAAAACCAGCCGCCTGGTTTCCAACCTGACCGGTTTGGGTATCCCGCGCAATAAAGCTGTCGTTGGTCAAAACGCCTTCTCGCATGAAGCCGGCATTCATCAACACGGCGTGCTGAGTAGTCGTCAGACCTATGAAATTATGACGCCGGAAGAGGTTGGCTGGGAAGGCGAGAACCTCGTTATCGGCAAACATTCCGGCAAACACGCCGTGGCGGCTTTACTCGAGGCGGAAGGTTTTCGCCTCGATCCTGACCAGCTCAATCAGATTACAAATAAAGTCAAAGAACTTGCCGATAAGCAGAAACAAGTCGCCGAGGATGACATCCTGGCTATCGCCCGCGATATAACCATGCAGCTACCGGAAGAAGAGCAATATATCCGGCTGGAAGAATTCACCGTCACGACCGGCAGTGGTCTGACCCCGACCGCTTCGGTGCGTCTGATCGTCGCCGGTGAAAAGAAAATCGGCGCGGCGATCGGCGACGGTCCGATCGATGCGATCAGCAACGCTATCTGGAGCATTATCGGTCCGTCACTGCAGTTGGTCGATTATAACCTGAAAGCTATTACCGGCGGCACCAATGCCCTGGCGGATGTCTCGATCAAATTAGCCGATCAAAAAGGCCATCTCTTCTCCGCCCGAGCCGTTGACGAAGATGTCATAAAAGCCAGCGCCCTGGGAATTGTGAAGGGCATTAACAAGGCTTTCCGCAGTGAACAGAAAATTCACTCTCAGGCGGTCTGAAGCATAAATATTTGGAGGATTAATTGGGTGTAACTATAACTGAAAAAATTCTGGCGGTTCATAGCGGTCGCGATATAGTCAAGCCGGGCGAGCTGATTAATTGCGAAATCGATACGGTCATGTGTCATGACGTTACGACTACGCCGGCGATTGATATGCTTGAAAAAAATGATATTACGAAAGTCTTTGATCCAGAGCGGGTCGTAATTATGCCGGACCATTTCATCCCGAACAAGGACATCAAATCAGCGGAAATGGTCGCCCGCATCCGACGCTGGGCGCAGGCGCAGGGAATCACGAATTTCTACGATATCGGGCGCCACGGAGTCTGTCATGCGCTTTTACCGGAGCAGGGCTATGTGACGCCCGGAAAAACGATCGTGTGCGGTGACAGTCACACCTGCACGCATGGCGCATTGGGCGCCTTCTCGACCGGAATCGGCAGTACCGATCTGGCCGCCACTCTGGCAACCGGCAAACTCTGGTTCAAGGTGCCGGAGTCGATGCTGTTCGTCATTTCCGGTCAATTACCGGACGGCGTTTATGCCAAAGACATTATCCTGAAGATTATCGGACTGATCGGCGTGGATGGCGCGCTCTACCGGGCGATGGAATTCTGCGGTGAAGTCATTGACGAACTTTCCGTCGAAGGACGCATGACGATCTGCAATATGGCGATCGAGGCCGGCGCTAAAACCGGTGTCATCAATCCCGACGCCAAAACTCTGGAATATGTGAGCTCCCGAAGCGCCGCATCGTTTACCGTTTACCGCAGTGACAGCGACGCGGTTTATAGCCGCACGATGGAGGTTGATGTATCCGGACTTGAACCGGTGGTAGCTTTGCCGCATTTGCCGGGTAATGTAAAATTTGCTCGCGAAGTCAACGATATTCCGGTCGACCAGGCTTATCTCGGCAGTTGCACTAACGGACGTATCGAGGATCTGCGCGTCGCGGCTCAAATATTAAAGAATCGCACCGTAGCGCATGGCACGCGCATGATCGTGGTGCCGGCTACAACCGAAATCTGGAAGCAGGCTAACCGTGAAGGTCTGCTCGATATCTTCATGTCTGCCGGAGCCACGGTCAGCACTCCGACCTGCGGCGCCTGTCTCGGCGGATATATGGGAATTCTGGCCGCCGGCGAGCGCTGTATCAGCTCCACCAATCGCAACTTCGTGGGGCGCATGGGCAGTCCTCAGTCGGAAGTCTATCTGGCGAGTCCGGCGACCGTGGCGGCTTCGGCCATTACCGGGAAAATAACCGACCCGCGTCAATATTTATAGGAGTAAATCATGGAAGGAAAGGCTCACGTTTATAAAAAAGATCATATCAATACCGATGAAATCATCCCGGCGCGTTACCTGAATTCCGATCAGGAATCCGAACTAGCTATGCATGCCATGGAAGACCTCGATGTTGATTTTATCAAGAAAGTTAAAGCGGGCGATTTCATAGTCAGTGGCGCCGATTTCGGCTGTGGCAGTTCGCGCGAACATGCCGTCTGGGCTTTGCGTGGAGCCGGTATCCGGGCGGTAATCGCTAATTCGTTCGCCCGTATATTTTACCGCAACTGTATCAATAACGGCTTTCTGGCAATAGAATGTCAGGACGCTGTCGGTAAAGTAAAGAATGACGATCTCCTGAAAATCGATCTGACGGATGGAAAAATTGTCAACCTCACGCGTCAGCAAACTTACCAATTTCAACCATTACCTGGTTTTGCGCGTGAAATTATTGAAGCCGGCGGGCTGATGGAAAAAATCAAAAAGGAACTGAAGTAGATGGAAGTCAGAAAAGTAGCGGTTTTAGCCGGAGATGGCATCGGCCCGGAAATCATGGCTGAAGCTCTGAAAGTGCTGGACGTCGTTCAGCAGAAAAGCGGGATGCGATTCGAATTCAGGGAGGCATTGGTCGGCGGCGCCGCCTGGGATAAGCATCATCAGCATTTGCCGGAAGAGACTCTGCGCATTTGCCAGGAGAGTGATGCGATTTTATTCGGCGCGGTCGGCGGACCGGTGGCGGAGCAACTCAGTCCGAAATGGCGCGGAGTGGAAGTGACTGCTCTGCTCGGTCTGCGTAAGGCTTTTGATCTGTATGCCAACCTGCGTCCGGCGAAACTCTACCCGGGACTGGTATTCGCTTCACCACTTCGACAGGATATTGCCGAACAAGGATTCGATATTATGGTAGTCCGTGAATTGACCGGCGGAATTTATTTCGGTCAACCGAAAGGACGCCGCGGTGCCGGCGCCGAGGAGAATGCTTTCGATACCATGATCTATTCACGACGCGAAATCGAACGCATTGCACAGGTCGCCTTCAAAACCGCCCGTCTGCGAAGGAAACATGTTACCTGTATCGATAAGGCTAACGTATTAACGACAATGGTTTTCTGGCGTGAAGTGGTCGCCGAAGTCGCTCAAGAATATTCCGATGTTACCTGGGAACCGATGTACGTCGACAACGCCGCTATCCAGCTGGTGAAAAATCCCGCTCAGTTCGATGTTCTGCTGTGCGGCAATATGTTCGGTGATATTCTCTCGGACGAAGCCGCCGCGATCGCCGGCAGTCTGGGGATGTTGCCCAGCGCCAGTTTGGCGGAAGACAAATTCGGTCTGTATGAACCGGGCGGCGGCTCGGCGCCTGATATCGCCGGTCAGAATATCGCAAATCCAATTGCTCAGATATTGAGCGCCGCGATGATGCTGACCTACTCTTTTGGAATGTATCAAGCAACCAGCGCCATTGAGCAGGCGATCGAAAAAGTATTGACCGCCGGCTATCGTACCGGCGACATCTGGCAGGAGGGTTGCCACAAAATCGGCACCCGTGAAATGGGCGATCGCATCATCAAGGAATTAAAGGCATTATCAACAAAATGATTCACTCGCTTATTAGCGAAATGTCAGGAAGCACGTTGATTGGATAATGATTTTATAAGAAAGTTTTACCGCGAGTTTCCGGGACGGGTCGATTCTGCCAGAAAGGCGATCGGTCGCGCATTGACCTTTTCCGAAAAAATATTATTCGGGCACTTACTGTCGGGGGAACTCGGAGCCGGATTAAAACGGAGCCAATCCTATATAAATTTGGAACCAGACCGCGTGGCAATGCAGGATGCGACCGCCCAAATGGCGATGTTGCAGTTCATGAATGCCGGTCGTCAGCAGGTGGCGTTGCCGACGACGATCCACTGCGATCACCTCGTTGTCGCCCGCGAAGGCGCGGCTTCCGACTTGCAGAAAGCCTGTCAAGACAATCAGGAAGTCTACACTTTTTTAGAAAATGCCGCCGCCAAATTCGGGATCGGATTCTGGCCGCCGGGAGGGGGAATAATTCATCAGACGCTTCTGGAAAATTACGCCTTCCCGGGAGGATTAATGCTCGGCGCCGATTCGCATACGCCAAATGCCGGTGGATTAGGAATGCTCGGAATCGGGGTCGGTGGCGCGGACGCGGTCGACGTTATGGCTGGTCTGTCGTGGGAGATAAAACTGCCCGGTGTAATCGGCGTAGAATTGACCGGGCGCTTGCGCGGCTGGACTTCACCCAAAGACATCATTCTGAAAGTGGTTGGTCTGCTGAGCACCAAAGGCGCCACCGGCATGATTGTCGAATATTTCGGCGAAGGCGTCGCTAGACTG
>JALOAB010000337.1 GCA_023229045.1 Fidelibacterota bacterium | reverse complement strand
ATCCGCGGGCTGACGATCCAGTGCTGTAATTCAGAGTGTTTATCCAGACGAACGCCGGCGACGATTTCGACCTGTTCGTTATTGCCTAAATGTAAATCATCCTGAATAAAAAAGCCCCGATTGGTGTAGGTTTCATCAATATAATAAGCCGTCGCGGCGGCGGTTTGGTCTTCAAGTCGATCGCTGGTGTGCTGGAAGCCCGCAGTGAGAAGATGATCTGCGATGCGATAATTCGATTGGAAACCGATGATTTGCAAAGGATTATCGGTCTTTCCGTAAAAATTCAGGGCTTTCAACGTATCTTGAAGAGTATTGCCTCCCAGACCGCCATAATAAGATTTGCGGTTTTCAAGTGAAAATGAATAGAAGAAACGGTAGTCGAACAGTACAAACGGACGATGTGACCAGCGAATGGTTCCCCCGGAGCGCCAGTGTTCGATCCATTCGGCGATATCGGCTTCGTGCACCGGTAGTTCAAACTGATTTCCACCCCGGCGCTCTTCATGGATATGGTGAAAGGAGGTCATTAGGTTGGCATTAATAAAGGGTTGGTAATACCATTTGAAGCCCATGGATTCCTGGCGGATTTCACCCAGTTCACTGAATCCGTCGTTGTTACGATCATAGGGATCGCGTTGGCGAAATGAACCAAACACATAAGCCCCTGGGGTTCCTTTTTCGTTAACGGTCTCGGCTACGGCGCCGAGATGTTGATCGAGATTGCCATCGTTGGCATTATTTTGATATTTAATGCGAACCTGGTTTAGCATCGGTTGGCGGGTAATCATATTAATTACTCCGGCGATCGCCCCGCCGCCATATAGCGCAGAGCCTCCGCCTTTGACTATCTCGATCTGATCGACCATTTCCTCCGGAAAATGCTCAAGTCCATAAACACTCGCCAAACTACTGACGACCGGATCGCCATCAATCAAGATCTGCGAATATTTTCCGTCCATCCCAAGGATCCGGACCTGGGTAAAGTTACAGTTCTGGCAATTATTCTCGACCCGGATGCCGGTATGGAAGGAAAGCGCCTCGGCCAGATTACAGGCATGTTTCTGTTCAATCAGGCGCCTGGGAATGACCTCAGTGCGCACCGGCATATCTTCAATCAGATGGGGCGTGGAGGTCCCGGTAACCACCATCGCGCCCATTTCCAGAATCGTCGATTTTAGTTCGAAATCAGTATATAATGTTTGGCCGCTCCGGACAATAACCGTGGTGTCAAAACGCTGATAGCCGATCATAGATGCCACGAGATGAATTTCGCCAAAAGGGACTTGAAAAATCGTATACATTCCATTCTGATCGGTAGCCGCTCCGATGGTGGTATGCTCAACGATGACGTTTACTCCGGATAACGACTCGCGGGTTTGACTATCAATCACTTTGCCCTTGATAACAGCGCGTCCCCGATGGCGCATTTGACCATGATGATTTCTGGCAGGAGTAATATTTCCTTTATTAAAATGGTTATCACTCGGCATGCTTGCCAGTGAATTGGTCGCATACCAGCCAGGCAAAAGAGTTGCCAGAGTGAATATTATTCGAAATTTAAATGAAATCACTTGTACTCGATGTAATATTGAAAGATGTATCATATATAATTAATCTCCATTATCATAAAATTTGTTTTCGATTAACAGGTTAATGTTGTCTTATTAGGTTTATTCACTAAATGCGGCGTTATTCACAATCACCGCTTAGAGTTGATTTTCTGACGAAATATAGACTAAATCAAAAGGAGAGAGGCGGTCCGCGTCGCAATACTGTATTGCGGAAAATGTCTCCGATATTAGTAAATAAGGGGCTGGTGTATTCTAATTCACGAAGTATTTTGATTATTAGTGTAACTATAAGCACCCAAAATAGAAAGGTGCTCAGAATGGAATAAATTGAAGCGAGAAAGGTAAATTCGCTTTTGGTATGTGTATGGGTAGAGGTCGACTCTCCGGTGCGTTCAGCCGTAGGGAATGGGTGCGAGTGAATTATGATGCGACCGTCTTGATCGATATGGAGATGGTTGTAAAAGGTCAGGTTATAGTTAGCCCAGAATAACAGCAGTAGTACTGTTAAGGCGAATACCGGTTTGAGTGTTTTTCCGAAGAATCTCATATTATCTCAAATTAGCGGAACGAATATAAAATTATCTTCACAAGTATCAAATGAATTTTTATCAATCTGGACGGATATTCTTAAAGCGCTTAAAAATTAACTGAGGCAGGATTAATTCATGAATTATTCCTACAGTCCGTGTTATGTCGGATCCTCAGACCGGACATTCGGAACGCTAGGAAAATCCAGCCGGAAAGATTGTTTTATTACGATTAGCCGTTCGCGGCTTGGGGTGTCAATCACCAGTACTGATGCACGTGCGGACGCACCTCGCGTTCGTATAGTTCGCGGATTTTTTGCATCGTAGCTTCGGATAGCGGCGGCAGGTCAGCCGCTGAAGCGTTTTCGCCGACCTGTTCCGCACGCTTAGCGCCGGGGATGGCGCAGGTCACCGCCGGAAACATCAGAATCCAGCGCAGAGCCATTTGGGTCATGCT
>JALOAB010000336.1 GCA_023229045.1 Fidelibacterota bacterium | reverse complement strand
TCGTTTGCAAATTGGTAGATTCCACAACTTTTGTCAGGATTTTCCGGAGAGTCGGTATTTTAATCGGCAGAGTAACCCGATTCAGGATAGAACTCAGATTGGCAACCGCATACGGAATACTTTGCAGAAAATGCTCTTTTTTTTCGTAAAATCCACGAAATCCGTAGGCACCCATCGCCTGCATAATCCGGATCAGAACATAGCCCCAGTAAAAATCCAGGAAAGATTTTTCGTCGATCGATACATATTGACTGACTTGTCGGATGTATTCGTGAAGCAGTTCGTCACGGACAGGCTGAGGAATATTCGCCTTGGCGTCGAAAAGCAGAGAGGCAATGTCGTACTGCAAGGCGCCTTTGCGCCCGCCCTGAAAATCGATGAAATAGGGTTCGCCATCGACCAGTAAGATATTGCGTGACTGAAAATCGCGATAGAGAAAGTAATTGCAATCAGCCTGAAGAAGATAATCGCTGAATATCTGGAAATCATCCTCGAGTTCCTGTTCGTCGAAGCCGACCTTAGCCAGTTTCAGAAAATAATATTTAAAGTAATTTAAATCCCACATCATCGATTGCTTATCGAAACTGGCGCGCGGGTAACAGTAAGCATAGTTCAGGTTTTTACCAGCCTGAATCTGAAAACGTGGCAAATGGGCGATGACTTTTTTGTATAAATCGGTCAATTTTTGCGCGAAGACGCCATTTTTATAAACCTGCGATAAGTAGGTATATAAAGTCTGTTCGCCGAGGTCTTCGATCAGGTAAATCCTATTTTCCGCATCCTCAGCATAAACCTGCGGCACATTTAATCCTTCGTTACGGAAATGGCGGGCAAATTCAATAAACGCCCGGTTTTCTTTGGGCTCGGGATTGTAAACACCCAAAGCGTTTTTGGCTTTGCCACTTATGCGGAAATATTCGCGGTATGAGCCGGAACCGGGAAGCCGGGAAATATTCAAAACTGTATCGCCAGCCCAATTCTCGAAAAGTCGGATTAATAGTATTTCGTGGTCGGATTTCATGTCCCTAATTTCGGACGTTAGCAGTCATTATGGAAGAATTTTTCTGGATTTAATGAATTATTTTCACAATTTTAGCACTGAATTTGAAAAACCGGCTACAATTAATTAATTTGAACCGGCAAAATTTGTAAAAGGAAATATTATCGATATGAGTGAAATTCGCATAGACCTACGCAGTGATACGGTGACAAAACCTTCTCCGGAAATGCGCGCCGCGATGGCGAACGCCGAAGTCGGTGACGATGTTTATGGTGAAGACCCGACGACCAATCGTTTACAGGAAAAAGTGGCGGCCTTACTCGGCAAGGAAGCCGCCTTGTTTGTTCCCAGCGGGACGATGTCGAACCAGATCGCGATTAAATGTCTCACACAACCCGGCGACGAAATCATCTGTGAATATGAAAGTCATATCTATACTTATGAAGCCAGCGGAGTGGCTTTCAATTCGTTGGTGATGCCACGACCAGTCTGGGGTTATTACGGTGTTATGCCTCTTGAGGAAGTTGAAAAAGCCATTCGACCGGAAAATATTCACGCCGGTCCGACGCGTTTGATCGAAATCGAGAATACCCATAACCGGGCGGGTGGCACTATTTATCCGATTGAAGAAGTAGAAAAAATAGCCCAGCTTGCCAGAGAACGGAAACTATTGATGCATCTGGATGGGGCGCGACTGATGAATGCGTCGGTGAGCACTGGTGTAGCGCCCGCCGAATACGCCAAATATTTTGATTCGGTGAGTCTGTGTCTTTCGAAAGGTTTGGGCGCGCCGGTTGGCTCGGTCTTAAGCGGCTCAAGTGAGTTCATCACGAAAGCCTTGCGAGTCCGGAAAATATTTGGTGGTGCGATGCGGCAGGTGGGAATTCTGGCCGCCGGCGGTTTATATGCTCTTGAACATAATGTTGAACGTCTGAAAATTGATCATGAGAATGCCAGCTTATTGGCGGAAGGATTGGCAGGTATCGCTGGTTTGTACATTGATCCAAAACAAGTTCAAACTAATATAGTGATGATTTACCTGCGCAATCCGGACTGGTCGACTGAAAAACTTGTCAACCAACTGCTGAAGAATGACGTAGCGATTAACGCGGTCAATCATGAGCGCCTGCGAGCCGTGACTCACCTCGATGTCAATCGTGATCAGATCCTGGAAACGATAGAAATATTCAGAAAAATAATGGAAGCTTAATCTATGAAAATAATCATTATTGGCGCCGGCGAAGTCGGTTATTTTTTAGCCAAACGTCTGATCGGCGAAGATCATAATGTAACTATAATTGAAAAAGACCTTAATCGTCATCGCCGAGCGGCAGAAACACTGGATGCGATCGTAATTCACGATAATGGCTCTAGTCCGCAGGTTTTAACCAATGCCGGCATAGAAAATGCCGATGTGCTTTTAGCTGTTTCCGGGAGTGATGACACTAATATACTGGCCTGTGGAATTGCCAAGAAAATGGGAGTTAAACGCTGTCTGGCGCGCGTACACGGTGAAGAATTCAGCGCCAAGTCGGTTTTAACCGGTAAAGACCTGGGCATTGATCTGCTAATTCATCC
>JALOAB010000335.1 GCA_023229045.1 Fidelibacterota bacterium | reverse complement strand
ACAAAAACAAAGAAAGAAAAGAGCGATGAGAAGGACACTGACTTATCTTCTGATTTTTATTTTGCCTTATGCAGTGTGGGGTAAATTGACCAGTGAGGAACTGGACGTCTTAAGGACGCGCTCGGCTACGGCAATTTTTCTGGAGAATCATAAAATTGAACTGGATGGAAAACTGGACGAACCGGCCTGGCGTTTAGTCAAATGGGAAAGCAATTTCGTTCAGCGCAATCCGAATGACGGCAATCCGGCGACCTATCCAACCGAGTTTGGGATAATGTATGACGAGAATTATCTCTATGTTGGCGCCCGGGCTTACGATCCTGAACCGGATAAAATCATCTCAATATTGTCGCGTCGGGATGATTACACCGAATCGGATTGGATGTATGTTTCGATCGACAGCTATAATGACAACCGCACGGCTTTTGAATTCGGATTGAATGCGGCTGGAGTCAAGCATGACGTTCGTCGTTTCGATGATGAGAATATGGAGGAAGACTGGGATGCCGTCTGGGATGGCAAAACCAACATAGACGATCAGGGCTGGACGGCTGAATGGAGAATCCCTTTTCGCGAATTGCGTTTCTCGGCCAGCGAAACCATGGAGTGGGGTCTGGAATTCTATCGCGAACTGCCACGCCATAACAGTGAACTTTCGGTCTGGAATTACTGGGCTCGTTCGGAAGAAGGTTTCGTCTCACGTTACGGCTCATTGAACGGCCTGGCCGGAATTAAAGTCCAGCGACCGATCTACGTCGTACCTTACGTCGCCAATCAGGTTCACCTTTCCGACGATTTGGTAAATTCCGTTCATCCTAAGAAATACGACCTGCTTTATAATCTCGGCGGCGATATTCGCTATAGCAGTCGCTCAGGATTAACTTTGAACGCTACTCTCAATCCCGATTTCGGACAGGTGGAAACCGATCCAGCCGATTTCAACCTTACGGAATTCGAGACCTACTTTCCTGAAAAAAGACCATTTTTTATGGAAGGCGCAAATATCCTGCGCTATTCACTCGGATTCGGCGATGGCGATGCTCAGAATAATTCCTTGTTCTATTCGCGCCGAATCGGACGGGCGCCGCAAGGTTATCCGATCACAGATAATTCCAAAGATGTGTTGACCATTTCACGACCTTCGGTAACGAATATTTTAGGAGCCGCCAAGATCACCGGCAAAACTCAATCCGGATTCTCGCTGGGTGTGATGGAAGCTCTGACCGGAGTGGAAAAAGCGACTGTCCATTACACCGACAAAAGCAAAGAGATGCATACAATCGAACCCATGACTAATTATTTCCTGTCGCGATTCCAGCAGGACTTCAAAAATGGACAAACGGCGATCGGCGGCATTCTGTCCGCCGTTAACCGCGATCTGCGAAATACCAATCTCAATTACCTGCATAAAGCGGCTTATACCGGCGGTATCGATATTGACCATAAATTTGCCAATCGCAATTATCAGATCATCGGCACCTTCGCCTTCAGTAATGTGCAGGGCGACACGACTGCCATCCAGCGTACTCAAAAGAGTGTTTCCAGATATTTTCAACGTGTCGATGCCGATCACCTGACTTACGATCCTCATGCCACCTCTCTGTCCGGTTATGCCTTCAAGGGAATTGTCCAGAAGAATTCCGGGCACGTGCGCGGTGCTTTCGGCACCTTGGTTTATAGTCCCGGTTTGGAAATCAATGATTTCGGATTTCTGCAAAATGTCGATGAAATCAATCAGTTCACCTGGATTCAATATCGCGAGTGGGAAGCCGGAAAATTATTCCGCGAATACCGGATCAATTTGAATCAATGGTACGGCTGTGATTTCGCCGGTATGCGACGTAGCCTGGGTGGCAATGTCAATATGCATTTCACTTTTAACAATAACTGGAATTTCGGCTATGGTATCAATCATAATCGACCAACCTATGATCCGAGTATGAATCGCGGCGGCCCGATATTATATGTCTCGGAGCATTCCAACCTTTGGGCTTATGCCAATACCGACGCCCGTAAAGAATTTTACTATTACATTTCCGGCTTTTTCTTCCGGAATAAAGACGAAGAACCAGTCGAATCATATGAAATCGAACAGGAATTTACCTGGCGACCGCGCCAAAACTTGAAACTGACCGCCAGTGTGACCTATACTCGCCTGAATGATACCTGGGCCTGGATTGGCAAAGCCATAGACGACCACGATGCGCAAAAATATGTCTGGGCCAGTATGACCCAGAATACATTCAGCCTGACTTTCCGGACTGACTATACCATCACACCGACCCTGTCAGTGCAGTATTACGCGCAACCGTATTATACGGCTGGCGATTATTTCGATTATGTGTTCCTCGCAGATTCGAAAAACAAGAACTATTGGAAACGCTTCAATCCCTACGGCGATCAGATATCTTACGATAAGGTCAACGGCGTCTATGCCGTAGATCGGAACAGCGACGGTAATCCTGAATATACTTTCAACGGTCAACCCGATTTTAACTACAAACAGTTCCGCTCCAATTTAGTAATCCGCTGGGAATATATGACCGGCTCAGTAATGTATCTGGTCTGGTCGCAGGGTTTTACCAACTATGAACT
>JALOAB010000334.1 GCA_023229045.1 Fidelibacterota bacterium | reverse complement strand
AGTTATTTTTAGAAAAGTCAAGAAAAATTTTAAATATCACGCAGAAAAATTATCCTGTTCAACCAAGTCTCTTAAAACCGGCAAAATGTAAATATCTTTCAACTCCAGATTCCTGAGAACCTTAATAAAAAAGTCTATCTGTAAATCCAGCGGCGTGTACTGATTGACCACTATTTTCTTTTCGCTCTGCACCAAACAGGCTCCGTCTTTAAAATTTCCTAATCCGTATATGATGGTGTAACCCAGCCGTTCGAATAAATTTTCACATTCGTTATGCAGTTCAAGCAGGCGTTTTTTGGATATTTTTTTGGGCATAATCCTTACAGACGCTCGGTAAGACGATCGCGCTCGAGCATTTCGACCAATTCTTTGACTCTTTCGGTATCGCCACGTTTTACTATCAGGATGGAATCGCGCGATTGCACGACGATCAGATTGCTCACGCCAATTGCCGCGATCAGATTTTTGGATGAATAGAAATAGCAACCCTGGGTATCCAATGTAGCTACGTCACCAATCAGCACATTCCCGTTTTCATCTTTGGCTTTCAGATCGTAAACTGCATCCCAGGAGCCGACATCACTCCAGTCAAAATTACCCAAAACGACATAAACATTCTTGGCTTTTTCCATGATCCCGTAATCAATCGAGATGGATTGAATCATAGCCCAGTGATGTTTCAGGGTCGCATCAAACTCAGCCGTGTCAATGGATTTACCAATCGAATGCAAACAGCTGTAAAGCTCGGGTATAAAGTGTTTGATGGCATTTAAAATGTTAATCCCTTTCCAGACAAACATGCCGCTGTTCCATAAAAATTCACCGCTTTCCAGAAAGCGCTGGGCGGTGGACTGATTAGGCTTTTCGGCAAAAGTTTTCACTTTATAAACCGAACCTTCGACTACTTTCACATTTTTATCGTACTGAATGTAGCCGTAACCGGTGGCTGGTCTGACCGGTTTAATTCCGAAAGTCACCAAAGCGGTATGATCGCGGGCAAAACGATAGCCGATAGCGACCGATTTTTTAAATTCAGCGATGTTGCTGATATAATGATCGGCAGGAAAAACACCGATGACCGCTTCCGGGTCTTTATTGAGGATAATGGTGGTAGCCAATCCGATGGCCGGGGCGGTGTTTTTTCCCGAAGGTTCACAAATGATATTTTTCTCCGGAAATCCCTTCATCGTCTTGAGAATGCTTTCCTTCATGTTCTGACTGGTGACGATATAAATCTTTTTTTCATCCGAAATAACTTTAAGACGCTCATATGTCATCTGAAGCATAGTGGTATCACCGATCACATCCAGTAATTGCTTGGGACGTTCGCGGCGACTGCGCGGCCAGAAGCGCTTGCCAATTCCACCGGCTATAATTACGGAATACATTATTAAAATCTCCTATCTAAGGTTTGCGATAAATTTATTGCCCGAAAGATATTTAAAAAAATCCATCAACGCTTCCGATTTATTAGAATTCCCAATTGACTTCGGCCGTTTCCCAGCGCGAACGCACGTTAATCTGTTCGCGGTAAACCCGATATGGTTCAGCCGGAATGTACGGAATCAGTCGCCCAAAATCATATTGCTCATCATTATTGCGATCTTCCCAGATCGAAAAAGTGTATTTTCCGGGGGCTAAATCTTCCAATTTATAGAATCCGGTGCTGTCGATCCGGGTCTGACGCTGAAAACTCCGGGCGCCGGTTAAATTGGCTTCTATTATCAGGTTCTGCGGATCGATATCTCCGAAGGTAACGACTTTTCCCGATACAGTACCGAATAAATTCCCGTCGATCGTACTGAATCTCAGTGCGAATAATGAATCCTGAAATTGATTGCCGGCGTAATCTAACCAGCTTTTTGCATTGAGGTTTAAAGCATAATTCGTGGCGGACAGAAGCGGTTGTTGCGGCTCGACAGTAAAGGAGTTGGCGTCGATCCATTGCGCCTTTATCGGCACCTTGAGAGTATCGTTAAAAAATAGTTCAACGTGCGCCGCGAGTGTATCGCCGCTTATAGGCTCGCTCAGATTGACCTGAATAACGGTCATCAATTCCACCTCTTTGGCATTCGCAGCGGGAATTGAGGAAGCGATTTTTGCTTTGAGAGTATCCGGCTGGTCAGTCCAGCTAAAACGAGCTGTCCGACCGGCGATGATCAGTGAATCGGCATTTTCAGCTACGATTCCCGAAACGCTAATGTAATACTCGGTTTTAGAAATAAGACTGTCGGTCAGCAGAAGAATCCGGGTCGCTTCTTTTTCATCCGCCCAAGCATGAATGACTTTTATCCTTGCATCCGAAAAAATAAAATTGTCAGGCGTCAGCCGCATGTTGGATAGCGGGCGCGAAAAGTTCAATTCCAGCAAGCCATCCAACGGTTTGGCGATCAACAATCGGAATGGTTTCCAGTACATTTTAGTCAATCTAAAACCGATATTATCAAGGCGATCGTTGCGGTTTTTAATCGACAGATTTTCAACCTGCGGCGGCGCCAGCCAGTCATTCTCCGTAAGAAATTTCGGGCGCGGTCTTTCGCCGGACACCGCCAGGGCGCGATACTCGCCCAGCGGCAGATTGGTCGCCTGATAATTGCC
>JALOAB010000333.1 GCA_023229045.1 Fidelibacterota bacterium | reverse complement strand
CGGTTTTTTCGGGACGATGCACTGGCTGGGTAGATACTACGATTATGAAACCTATCTGCAAAAGCGCTTTTCGTGGGCGAAATCGGTTTTAGTGGTGGCGGATAATTATTTTCAGGCGGCAGAATGGCCAACCGGTATGCCGAAAATTGCGCGTTACGCCTGGGGCATGGATTATCATAAAGCCGTAATGCGCAAGATGAAACAGGTTTGTCGCAGAATAAAAACACTTGTCCCGGAAGTCATTGCCCGCGCCTACGTCGATACCGGTCCGACTATGCAAAAAGCCTTGGCGGCGCAGGCCGGAATCGGCTGGATCGGCAAGAATAGTTTGCTGATCGTGCCGGGAATCGGTTCGTACTGCTTAATCGGAATTGTGTTTCTCAGTATTCCGTTGGAGTTCAGCGCCCCGATTCCGGATCAATGTGGCAGTTGCCGCGCCTGTCTGAAGGCTTGTCCGAATAAAGCCCTGGTGCATGACTATGTGTTGGACGCCACGCGTTGCACGGCTTACCTGACCATTGAAAAAGAAGGTAAATTTTCAAAGACAGAGGCTAAAAATTTACACGGCTGGCTGTACGGCTGTGATACCTGCCAAACAGTTTGTCCCTACAATCGGAAATGGAACCTTCCGGGCGATCCGCAATATGGCGCATTCTTTAAGGAATTCGGCAAGTCGGTTGATGATTGGTTAAGGTTGACGGAAGACGAGTTTAACCAGCTTTTTCGCAACAGCCCGATCCAGCGCTGTGGTTTCGCGAGCTGGCGGCGCAATCTGCTGGCACTTAAACGATAGTTTTTCATTGCCTCTAATTCTAATTTGCACGGGATTAGCCCGACGGTTAAATTTGGGGCGATTTTTAAAAAGGATTCAAATGATTGACCATATTCGCGGATTACTGATTTCGGCTCTTGCCCGGAATGGCTTTACTTACAACGATTCGATCCAGGTTGAGCGACCGAAACAGGAATCATTCGGACATTACACCACCAATTTAGCCCTGGCATTGGCTAAAACCCTGCGTCAGCCGCCATTGGAAATTGCCCAAAAAATAATCAAGGCGCTACCTGAAACGGAGTTAATCGAAAGGGCAGAGGTAAAAGCGCCCGGCTTTATTAATTTTTTCCTGTGTCCGAAAGTACTGCAAAAAGCTGTAACTGAAGTGCTTTCTATCGGGGCTGATTATGGCAGGCTCAATGTTGGAAAAAATCAACGGGTGCAGGTCGAGTTTGTCAGCGCCAATCCAACCGGACCGCTGACGGTCGGTCATGGTCGTCAGGCTGTGCTGGGCGACACTCTGGCGCGCATTCTGGAATGGGTCGGTTACCAGGTCGACCGCGAATATTATTACAATGACGCCGGACGTCAGATGCGGATTCTGGGGCATTCGGTTTACTGGCGTTACCGGCAATTACTGGGTTGGACCGGCGAGTTTCCTGAAGATCATTATCAGGGTGAATACATCGTTGAAATTGCGCGTAAAGTCATGCAGGAACATGGTGACGCTTTGCAAGAAGATCCCGAAAATAAGGTTTTCAGAATCGTTGCCGAAGAGGCTATTTTCGAGGATATAAAAAATACTTTAAAACGTCTCGATATCGTGTTTGATTATTTTTACAATGAAAAGAGTCTCTATGAAAATGGTCAGGTCAATGACGTGCTGACAAGGTTGAAAGCGATCGGCGCCAGTTATGAAAAAGATGGCGCAATCTGGTTCCGAGCAGGACAGTACGGCGGTTCGGATGACCGCGTGCTCTGGAAAAGCGTTGTCGATGAGGCTACTTATCGTCTGCCGGATATCGCCTATCATGTCACCAAGTTTGAGCGCGGTTACGATCTGGTCATCGATATTTTCGGTGCGGATCACCATGCCACCTATCCCGATGTTCTGGCTGGTTTGCAAGCCCTGGGCTATGATACGGCGCGCGTCAGGACCCTGATTCATCAGTTCGTAACTCTCATTCGGAGCGGCGAAAAGGTGAAAATGTCCACCCGTAAAGCTACTTACATTACGCTGGATGAACTGATCGACGACGTCGGCAGGGATGTAGCCCGCTATTTCTTTTTAATGCGCGGTATGAAGAGTCATTTGAATTTCGATCTCGACCTGGCTAAGACCGAGAGTGAGGAGAATCCGGTTTTCTATTTACAGTATGCGCACGCCCGGATTTGCAGTATTTTACGGAATGCCGCGCTCAAGAAGCTGAACTACGAGCGCGATTGCGATTTGACCTTACTAAAAGAGGAAGAGACTCTGAGTTTGCTGAATACTATAATGGAATTCAGGGAAATCATTGTCATCTGTCTCAGCACGCTCGAGCCGCAACACCTCACAACCTACTTACAGAAAATCGCCACAACCTTCCATAAATTTTATACGATTCACCGCGTCATTTCTGATGATCAGGAATTGACCCGGGCGCGTCTGGCGCTGGTCAAAGCCGTCCAAATCGTTCTGGCAAACGGTCTGACATTGCTGGGAATCACCGCGCCGCAACGCATGTAACCTCGGTTCGGGGGCGTCGAACAAAAATCAGGCCAATAATTTACGATGCTTGATTTAAGCAGGTAAAATCTTTAAATTGCTCGGCGAAATTGGAG
>JALOAB010000332.1 GCA_023229045.1 Fidelibacterota bacterium | reverse complement strand
TGGCGGCGGAAAAGATCAATCCGATTAATACTTTCACGCTCGGCTTCAATGAGGCGACCGACGAATTTGATGATGCGGCTATCATCGCCCGCAAGTTTGACACGCACCATACAACCACCGCACTGACGCTGGCGCCGTTACAGCATTTTCCGGAAACTATCTGGCACGCCGAGGAACCCAAAATCAACCTTCTGCAGGGTTTTCACCTGTCGGACTTTGTCTCAAAAAGCCTGAAGGTGGTTTTAGGCGGACTGGGCGGCGACGAGCTGTTTGTCGGGTATGATATTTACCGCTATGTGTGGATGCTACGCAGGTGGCTGAACAATCGTCCGGGAATTTTACAGAAAACCCTGTTGAATCCGGTAAGCAGTTTGCTCTTTGCGATCCAGAATTCCTCCAAAATCCTCAAATGGGATGAATACCGGCGCGGTTTGCAAATGCTCTGCTCGGTCGGCGATCTGGAAAAATATTACCTGATTCTACGCAATTGCTGGGATTATGATGAGGGATTTGCTGAGGAAATCTACCAACCTGAGTTTTCTATAGAATCGTTGATCCAGACGCATACCTGGTTCGATCCGATTTTCGCGACGTGTCGCGACCTGCCGCCGCTGGATGCCATTGCTTATGTCGAATTTCATTCCAAGATGCTGAACGACTATATCCTGACCGAAGATCGCATGTCCATGGCGCACGGTCTGGAATTGCGGGTGCCGTTTCTGGATCGCGATCTGGTGGAATTTGCTTTTACGATTCCGGCTAATCTCAAAATGAAGAACGGTCGGACAAAAGGTCTTTTCCGCAAAGCCATGGCGCCATTTTTACCACCGGAAATCCTGCAAAAAAAGAAGTGGGGCTTCGCGGTCAATCCTTATGACCAGTTCAATAAAGATTTGAAAAAGGTTGCCGAGCGCGTGTTAACGCCGGAATTCGTTCAGCAACAGGGGATTTTCAATTACGAATATATTCAGCGGATTCTGAATTATCCGCCCGATCCGCGCCTGCGCTGGCACTACAATTTCCTGTGGATCGTACTGGGTGTTGCGGTCTGGGAGAAAATGTTTATCAAGACCGAAAATTTCCGCCGGCATCAAGTCCTACCGGAGGAATATTATCCATGAATGGTGCTGACCGTAGTTTGAGAATCGGCATGGTGCTGGATAACCGTTTTCCGCCGGATGAACGGGTGGAGAAGGAGGCTTTATCGCTGATTGCGGCTGGATTTGAAGTGTTTTTACTATGCTTCAGTTTTGGTAAAAGTGCCGCTGAGGAAAACTATAAGGGCATACAGATCCGGCGCGTCTTTATGCCGCAAAATCTTTATAAAAAACTGTCCGCTTTAATTTTAACGGTGCCGTTTTATCGCTGGTTCTGGTATCGGAAAATAAAGCGGTTTGTCAAGCTGGAAGAGATTGATTGTTTGCATATTCATGATTTGCCGCTCTGCGGCGTTGGATTGAAAATCAGAAAAAAGTATAAAATTCCATTAGTTGCCGATATGCATGAAAATTACCCGGTTCTGATTGAACAGGAAAAATGGGCGAATACGTTTTGGGGCAGATTATTAATCAATAAGAAAAAATGGTATCGGGTCGAAAAAACATGGTTAGGTGAAGTAGATCATATAATTTGTGTCGCCGAGGAAATGAAAAAGCGCTTTGAAAAAATTATTAATAAGCCTAAGTCATATACAATTCTGCCAAACTATATCGATCCTGAAAATTATCTGGCAATTCAGAGGCCGGTTCCGGAAATCGAAGAAAAATTCAGGGGCAAATTTGGTGTAATGTATTATGGCGGTTTCGATAGTATGCGGGGGATCGAGACGTTGCTGGAAGCCGGTAAAATTCTAAAAGATAAAATCGCCAACTTAATGATAATTCTGATCGGTACGGGATCGATCATGCCGAAATTGCATGGTTTAGCGGCGCAATTAGGAATAAGTGATTTAGTGGCATTCGAAGGCTGGCAAAATCCGGCTAATCTAAGCAGTTATATGAAGAACACCCGGGTTAGCGTAATTCCACATCTGAAGTCTGAACAAACGGATAATTCCAGCCCAAATAAACTTTTTGTGTTTATGCTAGAGAAAAAGCCAATTGTTAGCACAAATTGCCATTCGCTTGAAAAAATCATTACCGAATTAGAGTGTGGACTAATTTACCCCAGCGCTGATAGTCAGGAATTAGCAAAAAACATCTATACGCTTTATCAAAATCCTGGTTTTTGTGAGAAAATGGGCAACAGCGGTTTTCGTGCCGTTATGGAGCAATATAACTGGTCGGGTTCGGTAAAGAATCTTATAAAATTCTACCAGCAAATTAATCTGTCTTTAGACCGGGGAGCAACGGTATAAATGTGCGGTATCGCCGGAATATACAATTTAGATAATTCACCGATCGACAATCGACAATTGGTCGAAATGACCAACATAGTCCGCCATCGCGGTCCCGATGATGAAGGCTATTTGCTGGTAAATACTCAATCGGGAGCAATCAACCATTATCACGGTGATGACACCATTGAACCCGTTAAACGCCGGACTCAGCATATTAATCAAGCTCAGCCGGCCAATCTCGGCTTTGGTTATCGACGACTTTCG
>JALOAB010000331.1 GCA_023229045.1 Fidelibacterota bacterium | reverse complement strand
ACCAAAATATTCTTTTTGCGATCGGTAATCGTGATATAGCCTTCATCATCAATCATCCCGATGTCGCCGGTGTGAAACCAACCATCCGGATCGAGCACCTCACGTGTCGCGGCTTCATCTTTAAAATAACCCAACATTACGTGCGGTCCACGGGTCATAATTTCACCATCGGGAGCGATTTTTACTTCAACGTTGGGAATTTTCGGTCCGACGGTTCCTACCTTGCATTTGTCGAGTGGATTGATAGAGATGACCGGTGAGGTTTCAGTTAATCCATAACCTTCCAGAATCGAAATTCCCGCGGCTTTAAAAAACTCGGCAATTTCCTTGGATAACGGAGCGCCACCGGAAACGAAAAAGCGTAAGCGACCGCCCACTTTTTCCTGTAATTTGGAAAACACCAGTTTCTGGGCGACTTTCAAGCGGGTCCCGAGCATACCTCCGGTGCCCTGATTTTCGTTTTTACGTGACTCGACTTTTTTCCCGACGTCGATTGCCCACCAGAATAATTTCTGACGAATTTTCGAGGAGGTGGAAATATTATCGATGACCTTGGCATAGACTTTCTCGTAAAACCGCGGAACTGCGGTCATTAAGGTCGGTCGCACTTCAAGCATATTACCGGCAACAGTGTTGATATTTTCCGCATAGCAGATCTTAGCGCCGGTACCGGTGGCTAAATAATGACCGGCCATGCGTTCAAAGCTATGGCTGAGCGGCAGAAACGATAGGAAAGTATCGTTTTCATTCGCCTCGACAATTTTGAGAGAGCCGGCAATATTTGAAGTCAGATTGCCATGCGTCAGCATGACGCCTTTTGGATCGCCGGTTGTACCGGAAGTGTAATTCAGAGTTAAAATGTCGCTTTCTTTGATTTTACTGATTTCAGTAAGGAAAGCATCCGGATTCTGCTTCAGCAATTCAGATCCAAGGTGCATTAATTCACTCAGGCTGATAACTTGCGGATGTTTTATAGGAGAATCATCCAATACCACGACTTTTTCGACGTGATGAAGTTCCGGTAGAAGCGGTATTACCTTCTCGGTCTGTTCGCTGTCACCGCAGAACATAAAACGGGCTTCAGAGTGCTTAGCAATCCACCAAACCTGTTTGGCCGTCAGAGTTGGGTAAATCGTAACCACGATTCCTCTGGCGCAAACTGTTCCATAATCCGCCATAGCCCACAGATGACTATTGGGAGCGATGATGGCGACATGATCGCCAGCATTCAGCCCAAGAGCTTTCAGGCCACAAGTAATCTTTTCAACGCGGTCTCGTACTTCAGCGAAGGTCAATTCCAACCAGGTCTCATTTTGTTTGTAACCGTACATCGGGCGGTCACTATATTTGTCCGTTACCGATACAAACATTTCACTGATTGTGCTATAATTAAATTCCGCCATACTCTCCCCCTACCTTTACTTTTTGCTTGTTTTTAAATTCCAAACGGTTAATTTTAGGGCGCTTTTTGCCGAGGTGGTGAAATAGGTAGACGCAGTGGACTCAAAATCCACCGGACTTCGGTCCATGGGGGTTCGATTCCCCCCCTCGGCACTCTTCTTTCCAATATCCTCGATTTTCAAATTACACTCCATCAATGCAATGATTGGAATTCATTGGTTTCACTATTTTAGATAAATAGAGAGGAAATATTATTTGGTTCCGGTAATCTGCAGTACTTTTTTGGCTTTGGTAACTTCTTCGACTGCATCCGGATAATCCCGGATCACTTTCTCCCAGGCAGTAATGGCTAAATCCGGCTGATTTAACTTATTGTAACAATAGCCAAGCCGGAGTTGGGCATAGGCAGATTTGTTCTTATCGCCCAATTCGAAAACCTTCTGATAAGCATTCATCGCATTGACGTATTCACCCTGAAAATAATAACTCTCACCAATCCACCACTGGGCGTTATCAGCCAGAGCATGTTTCGGATTAAGGCTGATAATTTCTTCAAAAGTGCTGATTGCCTCGCCATAATTCTTCTGCTCAAAGAACTTATGAGCGTTATTATAAATGATATCCTGGGTTGTCAATTTTCTTTTGGTGGTTTTGGAAGCTGGTTTTTCCACTTTTTTGGGCGCCGAGCTGGCAATCGCCGGCTTGGTTTCCTTGCCTTTGTAAAGCAAATCCGCCAACGATGATTCGGTCATCTCACCTTCAGATAGTTCGATCGATACCCGGCGATTCAGCATTTCTTTGACACGGTTATCACCTTCGATAAGCATCTCATCGGAGCCAGCCGGTTTGATTTCAATCCGCTTCGCGATGTTCTCCTTTTCTTCTGCCGGAAACAAATCGAGGATCAATTTTCCAACGGTAATCGCTCGTTTCTGCGAAATGGTAATATCTCTTTCCGGTTTGGTGCCCAGATCCATGGTGTGACCTTTCAGGCGAACATTTATTTGCGGATAGGCTTTAAGAGCTTTTACCACTTTACTGAGAGTAATCACATAGTTGGAGTTGAAGGTCAAACTCGGGGTATTAAAAACGTTAGCATCGAAAAAGATGTCGTCAAATAATAGACTTTTCAATGCGGTCGTAGGCACATCTGGTTTTTCCGCATGCGGACAGGGATGCGAAACCGCCGTCGTTTCCGGGGCAA
>JALOAB010000330.1 GCA_023229045.1 Fidelibacterota bacterium | reverse complement strand
ATATTGTTTATGTCCGCCACTACCAATCTGACCGGCGGCAAATTCGCATCAAACCTATCACCGCCCGGCATGTACCTGCGAACTTCGTTAACCGTGGGATCGAGTGAACCGCCGTTGACTACAACGATGACTTCGATATTTTTCAGCGTTTGTTTGAAAACCGAATCCAGCGCCGTAGCGATAAACTCCGGCCGACGATAAGCCGGGATGATGACCGACGCCAGATAGTCGTACTTTTCGGTTATATCCGGTCGCTGGGAATAATCCTGATCCGGTCTCAGATAGGCGCCAATCCTTTTCAGATGACTGGTCAATACGTTTTCAGCTTCCAGCTGAATTTCTTTACCCGCCAGCAAATAATCGAAAACATTGTGCCGTTCGCCTTCGGCGTTGACCTGATAAAGTGCGCCATTAGTTTTATTGGCAATATGCACCAATCGGAATTTTTCTGATAGCTTCAGGCGAATATCGTACAGGGTTTTGAATTTTAGTGACTCGTCAAATCCACCCACTGCCGCCAGCGCGGCTTTACTGAACAGAAAAACCTTGCCGTAATCTTGGTTGTCGCGCAGGCGCCCGGCGTGATGTTTCAACAACCGGATTTCCCGGCGCTCTCCGTTCGTGTTTAAATCGTAATCGCCGTAGAACATTCCCAGGTCGGCATATTTTTCTATAACCAGCTGGATAGTATCGATAAATGAAAATTTTAAAACAACACCCGCGACCGTATTGTCAATATACAG
This sequence comes from Fidelibacterota bacterium, assembly GCA_023229045.1. Lineage (GTDB taxonomy): Bacteria > Fidelibacterota > UBA2242 > UBA2242 > UBA2242 > JAGNGI01. Next base: position 1,897 of record JALOAB010000330.1, on the reverse strand, counting down.
AAAGTACTGTCCTTGTGCGGCTTCGCGCGCCGCATTTAATGTCTGACTGAGATTATCTTTTTCCGGAATTATTTTAGTATTTATCGAAGTTATGTCAAATTCCGGAATGATCTGATCCGGTCGACAAATGACCAGCACTTCGAGCGGCAAACATGACTGATTGAATATCGAGGTCAGAGTTCTCTCAAACTGGTGCGCCAATTCCGGATTAAAATGGACAATTACGCTGACGCCGTCGGACATTTTTGCGAGGTTCATATATTGCACCTAAGATTTATCATAATTTGAAACTAGTCACCGGATGGACAGGTAAATAATCTATGAGGAATTTTTTCACGGATTTAAAACTAATAAATTCTTGTCAAATTATTAAACAATTTGGTAACCGGTCGCGATTTTGATGTTATTACGATTTTTCCGATGCGCCCGGACAACTATTTTTACAACCGCCAGTCTAATTGCTATGTTTGATTTGATAATTGAAAATACGTGTAAAACTAATTGGGATTTCCACCAGTCTTATGAAGCGGTGGCAAGTTTGAAAAGATGAAAACAACGAGGTCTCATATGAAAAAGACAATTAAAATTTTTGTGCTTTCCCTGGTTTTTGCCAGTCTGTTGTTCGGCGCCTATCTGATCGGGATTGATAAAGGCGGCACTTCGATTCTATCAGCCACGGCTACGGCTCAGAACTTTAATACAGTATTAGCCACCTGTCTGGAGCAACTGGAAAAAGCGGCGCCCAGGTCCGATGTCGGCAAGATCATCATAAACGTTGACGGAACTGACATTGTGGTATTAGTTAAAATTAAAGACCTGCAAAAACTGACGCATGCCGATATCTCCTTCGACCAGTTCGTACGCACCTACCTGAAATTTTCCTGAGATAACCCCATACTGTCTCCTCGCAAGCGGAAAAGGTCTGTCCTTCTCCGCTTTTTCGTTTTTATCAGGATTGACTCTAGAATTCTCTTGAATAATTGAACATTCATAAATATACTTTCGTGTACATTGACCGGATAAAACACTATGGACACGAAAGAACTCAACTACTATTATAACAAATTCAAGTACGGCGAAGATTGTTACCATTACCTGATGGCCAATAAGGTCAAGGAGATTTTACTGGTTTCGACTTTCTATGACGCTTTCATTTTCGAACAGGATGGTCGCTTATCCGAACAAATATTCGGCGAGTACCGCCAACTCAATCTCAGCACGGCGCCGATGATTACCAGTGTGCCGACCGGCGAAGACGCCCTGGAGATTCTCAAAGAGAAAAAATTCGAGTTGGTCGTGACGATGTTACATATCGGCAAAACTACTCCCTTCGAACTGGCGCGACGAATTAAAGAAGAAAATCCGGATCTGCCGGTTCTGCTCCTGCTCAATATGCTTTCCGATATCAAACTAGCCGATGTCAAAGCCGGTCATCTTAAATATTTTGACAATATTTTCCTCTGGAACGGCGATACCAAATTATTCCTGGCCATGGTCAAATCGGTTGAAGATAAGCGCAATCTCGAATTCGATACCAGGCATGGATTGGTCAGAGTCATCCTTTTGGTCGAAGACTCTGTTCAATTCTATTCAATCTTCCTGCCATTATTATATGAAGAAATCGTTAAACAAACCCAAATCCTGATCAGCGAAGAACTAACCGATATTAACAAGCGTTTGCGTATGCGCGCCCGGCCAAAGGTCATTTTAGCGCATAATTTTGAGGACGCCCTCGCCATTTATTCCAAATATCAGGAATACATCATTACGGTCATTTCGGATATCAGTTATAAGCGCGGCGGCAAACTCGATCCCGAAGCCGGCATTAAATTAATTTCCAAAGTCAAAGAAAATATAAATGACATCCCCACCATTTTGCTGTCATCGGAAGTCAAAA
>JALOAB010000329.1 GCA_023229045.1 Fidelibacterota bacterium | reverse complement strand
TGAATAAATATCGTACGGAGACAGAAAATGGATGATCCGGGAAAAATCTCTGTCATTATTCCAACCTATAACCGGGAAGCCAGTCTGGGGCGAGCCATCGAGTCGGTTTTGAACCAAACCTACCGGAATTTTGAATTGATTGTAATCGATGACGGCAGTACCGACGACACCAGCCGGATAATTCGTAAACATAAAAAACGCATTCGCTATTATTCGCAGTTACATTCAGGAGTTTCCTCTGCCCGTAATCTCGGACTGGAGAAATCCGAGGGAACCTGGGTGGCTTTCCTCGATTCAGATGATTATTGGTTGCCGCAGAAATTGGCGCGCCAGATGGAGTGCCTGGCAGAAAATCCGCAGTGGCTGGTTATGCAGACCGACGAAAAATGGATCCGGCGGGGCGTCGTGGTCAATCCAATGAAAAAACATCGCAAATATTCGGGCTGGATTTTTCCGCAATGCCTGCCGCTCTGTATCGTTAGCCCCTCGGCGGTGATCGTCCACCAAAAAGTATTCAACGATGTCGGCGTTTTCGATGCAAGTTTGCCGGTTTGCGAGGATTACGATCTCTGGTTGCGGATTGCCCTGAAATATGAAATTGGTCTGTTGCCCGAAAAACTGATTGTTAAAACCGGCGGCCACGCCGATCAACTTTCGCGCAAATACTGGGGCATGGACCGTTATCGGGTTCTGGCGCTAGAGAAAATTCTGCAAGCCGACCTCACGCCTCAGCAAACCGAATTAGTCCTGGACGAAATCATAAAAAAGCTGACCATTCTGAGCGCCGGACGCACCAAGCACCCCGAACTGCCTAATATTTACGCCGACAAGCTCGCCAAATATCAACTTAAAAGAGAGGCCTTCCTTGCAGATCAAAAAAATCGACCTCAGTAAGATTCATCCGCCTCTACCCTGCGCGCCGATATTTGAAGAACATAAACCATCGGTAAGAGGTAAATCCGGTGAATCGGTATTTGCCCAACCGGTATTTTTACAGTCTGAAGCCGATGGATATAAGATTTGGTACGGATTCGAAATTATTTCGGCTATAAAAGAAGCCGGTCTGAAGGCGGTGGCGGCTTTTGTCATTCCTCTTAAATATACTTTTACCGATGCCATAAGCCTCGCGGCTGATTATATCCTAAATCAGCGTCCGCTCGGCCCGATTGAAATAACCCGGTTTTTAGTCACCTGTCAACAACAATGCCCACCCAACGAAAAGAAAACAGCACTATTTAAGAAACTGACCGGGATGGATTGGACTAAATCCCTTGAGAAAGACTATTTAGCTTTGAGTAATCTCGAGCCGCTTTTTCAAAAGTATTTGATTTCCAAGAAAGCGCCGCTGAAAACCTGGCTATTGACAGCCGAACTGCCTCCAGCCTGTCGAGCCCTGATGCAGAAGCTGGTTAGCGCTTGTCAACCTTCGTTGAGCATTTTTGAGGAGATTAGTCACATTCTAATCGAAATCTTGCGGCGGGAAATTATTGCGCCGGAAATTTTGGTAAACGAACTGAATTGGAATTGCGCCCCGGAATTAAATGATAACCAGCGAATCCAAAAAATCGCCGAACTACGCGATTTAGTGCAAGCCCGACGTTTTCCGCATTTGACCAGGCATCGGCGGAAAATTGCGCGGGCACTGGAAGCGCTCGACCTGCCGGCTTCGGTCAATCTTGAATACGATAAAAATTACGAGGAGCCGGGTTTTATAATTAATGCCCGGATTCGTTCGGTAAAGAATTTGGCGGAACTGCACGACTTTATCAATGATTCAAGAGCAAAACTCGAAGATCTCCTGAAAATAATGTGACATTAAAAATTCCAAACCAATGACTCTATCCGCCGATCGCGCGATCCAGAAAATCTATATAACTCGCTCAGCCGAACAGTTTGAACTGACTGCGCAAATCCTGTCAGTTTACCCCACTGCCCGGAAAATCAGGATTGCATCGGAAAAAAATCTCGCCGATCTGACTACCTGCGACGATCCGAAAAGAGTTTTACTACTGACCTGTTCAAAAGGCGAGATAGTCAAAGATTGTCCGGGAACCGCCGCACCGTATCTGTGTTGTCGCTATCAGGTGATTAACCAGACGATAAATTGTCCGCTGGATTGCACCTACTGCATTTTGCAGTATTATCTGAATCAGCCGGCAACGATCATCTATACTGACTATGAAAAAATCGTCGCCGAAATCCGGCAAAGGCTCGTCAGCCAGCCGGACCGCTTTCTGCGATTCGGCACCGGTGAACTCGGCGACAGCCTGGCTTTATCGGCTTCGCGCTTATTTGCCGGTAAATCGATGAAATTTTTTGCCTCAGCTAAAAATACCATACTCGAACTGAAAACCAAATCCGATCGGCTCGATGCGATAATCGACCAACCACATAACGGACATACGATTCTTTCCTGGTCGTTGAATCCACAGATTATCAAGCATTCCGAGGAACGCCTGGCGGCTTCTCCAAAACAGCGCCTGTCAGCCGCCGCGGAAGCCGTCCAGCATGGTTTTCCGGTTGGTTTCCACTTCGATCCGATTATCGACATTTCGGATTGGGAAAGACATTATCTGGAAGTGATCGATGAACTATATAATCGCGTCGATCCGCGTAAGATTGCCTGGATCAGCCTTGGTTCTTTGCGCTTTCCACCGTCGATGAAAGATAAAATCATCGA
>JALOAB010000328.1 GCA_023229045.1 Fidelibacterota bacterium | reverse complement strand
AGTTGGTATGACGACTTTGAAAGTGGTGCCGTGCCGCACGACGCTCGTGACACTAATTTTACCATGATGAAATTTGATAATTTCTTTAGCGAGCGCCAGACCCAGACCAAAACCTTTGGACTTGGAACTGTAAAACGACTGAAAAATCAGCGGTAGGTCTTCAGCCGGAATACCGGAACCGGTATCGGTAAACAGAAATTGGATCTGTTTTTCATTTTTTATTTCTTTTACAACGACAGTCAGGCGCCCTTTATTAGTCATGGATTCAAAAGCATTATTGATAATGTTTTGGAAAGCCTGCGACAGCCGAAATTCATCAATGTAGATCGCCGGCAAATCCCGCTTATATTTCACGGCTGATTGCAGATGAGGATATTCGTTCAATTTTACCTCAATAAAATCCTCAAGTGACTTGATGAATTTGACGCTGTCAACTTCTTCAAAATGGTAATTGTCAGTATGCGTGTACGAAAATAAATCGCGGATGACCTTGTTGCAGGTGTCAACATTGCGGCTGATAATGTCCATGTGCTTTTCGACCTGCGGATTATAGTCAATATTTGTACTCGCCACCAATTGGGCTGAGCTTTTAATACTGGCCAACGGATTTTTAACTTCATGCGCCAGTTTAAGGGTAAATTGGCGCAGGCTCTCCCGTTTTTGTTCCTCGGATTCACGCAGTTCCTGCTGAGCGCGTCGGATTTCGGTAATGTCGCGTCCAATGCCATGGATACCGATGATCTGGTCATTTTTAATGATCGGGCGCATTTTTAACCAGATAGGGCGGATTTCGCCAGCTTTGGTTATGATATTTATTTCGATATCGACCGGACTGTCTTTCAGGACTTTTAAATAGCAACGCATGATGCGAAATCGAAATTCGGGACTGATTAAAATCAGCGGATTTATAGCTAACAATTCTTTTTTCAAATAGCCTGATAAAACCTTAAAGTGCTTATTTATTGAAACGAATTTCCCGGATTTATCCATTAGCCAGATCAAATCATTGGCGTTCTGAAACAGATCGCGGTATTTTTCCTCACTCGTCCGGAGTTTGGTTACGACATTCTTGCGGATAGCAATTTCATTAACGAGCCGGCGGTTGATCATTCTTAATTCCGCGGTCCGTTGAATAACCTGCTTTTCGAGTTCGAAGCGGGTGTTGTTCAGAAATTTCTCGATTTTCTTGCGGTCGGTAATATCGCGAATATAAATGGCGATATTGATAACTTCACCTTTCTTGCCAATAACCGGGTACATATTATGATGATAAATTTGGCCATTATCCTCGTCTTCAAATTCCTGCGGTAAGCGAGTCGTGATGCATTTACTAAAAAACTGTTCTCTAAACTTAGCCACTTCCGGCGTCAGAAACTCACGAATGCTATGATTGATAACCGCTTCCGGCGTGACTTTCATACTTGCCAAGAGCGAATTATTGGCGGCCAGGATTTTGGTTTGAGGATCGATCAACATCGCCATATCTTCGGTGGCATTGATGAGAACCCGGGCGGTCTCCTCACTGCGTCTGAGAGATTCTTCCGCTACCTGACGGATATTGACCTCATGCATCAGGGCTTCGTTGGTGGCCGCCAATTGGCGGGTTCGCGCGTGAACTTTTTCGTCAAGCAGATTATGGGCAGATTCCAGGGCCTGGGTGCGTTCGGCGACCTGTTTTTCCAATTCCGCTTTCTGACTGCGGATGACCGTCATGCGGATATAATTGATTAGTATGATTATCGCTAAAGCGAAAATGAACAGGAAGCCCTTAAACCAAAGTCCTTGCCATAAAGGCGGCACTATCCTGATACTGAGAGTGGGTTCATTCCGACTAAAAACGCCATCTGAATTCTCACCTCTGATGCGGAATATATATTGCCCGGGCGGAACATTGGTGTAACTGGCGCTGTTAGCTTGGACACATCTTTTCCAGTCGTTATCAAAACCTTCCAGGATGTAATGATATTTAATTTCATGCGGAAGATAATAATCGAGTAAACTGAAGTTAATGGTGAAGTTATTTTCATGCCAGGGTAAAACAAACTTGATCGGTTGGGCGGGATTTGGATGCAGGATTTTGTGTTGGTAATCGCTCTGAAATTTAGTAATGACCATCTGCGGAGTGTGATCACTGGTAATACTGTCCGGGTGAAAACAGGTATAACCGTAACTGCCGCCGATTAAAATCCACCCCGAACGTAGCCGGCAGTAATTATTCGACCGGTTGGTTATACCGCAAACAGCGGATTTTGGACCGGATTGGTAGGATTCCCGGTAATAATAACGCACATTATCATCGCGGTCGAATAGGGTGTAAGTGTTTAATTGTGGATCGTGTTTGATGATTCCCTCATTGGTCCTGAACCAGAAAATCTGATTATGGTCTTCAACCACAGCGGTAACAGGATATTTCCAGATGTACCCGGTTTTGTCGATGCGATATTTAAATTCTTTAGTTACCGGATTAAATGAGATTATCCCCGGAAAATAGGAAGATAACCATATCTGCCCATCCTGCGATTCATACAATCCGAACGTGATCGCGTCACAAGCCGATCCTTGAGCCAGGGTGCTGTCGCGATACAAATGATAGGCGCGGGTATTTCTGTCAAATAAAACCAGACCGCGGCGGGTGGCCAACCACAGATTGTCATTCCGATCTTCCAGGATGTCGTAAACGACA
>JALOAB010000327.1 GCA_023229045.1 Fidelibacterota bacterium | reverse complement strand
TGTAAATATATTGTGTGAATTTTTTCGGTTTCAGCATCGAATGAAATAAAACTGTCTTTGATTATTTTGAATTTTTCAACTAATTGGCTATGGATGCCGCGAACCAGTTCTAAGTCGCTACCCCAGATCGCGGCGGCGCCTCTTTTTCCGCCGCTCAGCGCCTTGCGCAAAGAACCGTTCCAGAGTGAATCCGGGATGCGTTGTCGGTCAAATACTTCAGCGGAGGCATTCAAGATAATGTCAAAATTGCTTTGCAGGGCATCGTCGGTCTTATTTGTGTTTAAGGATTTAATCTGTTGTAAAATTTCATGGACGGCGGAATCGTTAAAATAATCATGCAGGAGCGCATAGTTATAATCCCGGCAGACTTTCTCGATTTCAGTGAGAAAATCGGTAGCGGTTATGTTCCGGTAGCGTTCCAGAATCGCGGCGCACTCCGCCTGTTTTTCGTATATCAGATTTAAAAGCTTTGCAATTTCAGCGAGCGGCGTGCTCTGGATAAGCACAATCAGATCGGGATCGCGTTCGGTGATTTTCCCGTCCAGAAATTTTCGCATAAAACGTTCGCGTAAAATTGCTTCGGCGGTTTCATCGCAAATTTTAAATAATGGATCGAAAGGCAATTCAGCGACATTATCGCGCAGGATGCGCGCGCAAAAACTATGCACGGTGGAGATCGGCGCAATATTCAGATGTTCAATGAGACTGGCGATTTTGGCGGTATCGAAGCCGGCGCGATTCCGGCTAAGTTCGGTGCGCAGGCGTTCTTTCATTTCATTGGCGGCTTTGTCGGTGAAAGTAATCGCGATGATTTGATCGCAGTCGGCGGTTTCCGAAAGCAGAATCTCCAGGTAGCGCTTAACCAGAACAGTGGTCTTACCGGTTCCGGCGGCGGCGCAGACGAATTGGTTTTCAGTGATATTTTTAATGAAATGGTCGCGTTCGTTATGGAAGTCAGCCATGGTGATTAATTTAAGCATCAAAGCGTTTGGAAATAAATTTTAAAAAGCATAAAATTCTGACGTTTTAATGGAGAATAAGAGATAAATGCCAATCATCGTACCGTTTTCTTCGGAATGGATTACTTTTGCCTTTTTTCTGTTTTTGATCCTGGGTCTGGTCGGGCTGAGTGAAGTCTTGCGCCGGCGCAGTCGCCTGAGCGGCGAACAAACCCGCCAGTTCGTGCATATCGGGGTTGGACTCTTCGTCATTTTTAGTCCGCTGTTTTTCAGGTCGGCAATCCAACCGGCGGTGCTGGCCGGCGTGTTCATCATTTTAAATGCCGTCGCTTTGAAAGCCGGTCAGTTGAAAGGGATGCATGCCACCGAGCGGCGTTCCTACGGCACGGTTTTCTTCCCGCTGACCTTTTTAATTCTGATCGCGGTGTACTGGTATTCCGATCCGGTGATTCTGATGCTCGGGATGATGATAATGACCCTGGCCGATCCCTTTGCTTGCATGGCTGGCGCCGCCGCCGAAAAGCCGCGTAAATTTGCTTTCTGGAAAGACTCAAAATCGATACAAGGTTCTATCGCTGTTTTTCTAACCACCTTTGTAATTGTCCTGGCGTTTCTGCCGCTCTTTCGCTGGCTCGACGGCACGCCGATTCCGCGCTTTATTAGTCTGATCATGATGGCGGTAACCGTCGGAATTATCGCGACCCTGGGCGAAGCTATCTCACATGCCGGTTCGGATAACCTGAGCCTGCCGCTGAGCGCCGCTTTGATGATCGATGTAATGCAGAGCCTGACTTTCAACGGACAAGTCGCCGTGATGGGCTGGGTGCTGTTTTCATTTTTACTGGCGTATGCGGCTTACCGCCTGAAAGCCCTGACTCCCGGCGGAGCCGCCGGGGCAATGTTTCTCGGCTCGATCGTTTTTTCAATCGGCGGTCTCTACTGGGTGATTCCGATGGCGACCTTTTTCGTGTTATCCTCGATCCTGTCCAAAGTAGGTAAGATCCGCAAGAGTCAATTGACGACCATGCAGGAAAAAGGAAGCAACCGCGACCTGTTGCAGGTTTATGCCAACGGCGGGATTTCGCTGGTTATGGCGATTCTGTATTTTTATACTGAAATGGATATTTTTTACCTGATGTTTCTCGGTTCGCTGGCGGCCGCTACGGCTGATACCTGGGGCACCGAGATCGGCACTTTTTCGCGCCGTCAGCCGGTTCATATTTTAACCGGTAAATCAGTTCCGGCCGGCACTTCCGGTGGAATCACTGTGCTCGGAACTTCGGGTGTGTTCGTCGGAGCCGGCATCTTGACCCTGAGCGGCATTTATCCCATCGAACAATCGCTGATGAAACTTTCGCTGATAATTATTATCAGTGGAATTCTGGGAGCGCTGATCGATTCGATCATGGGTGGCACTATTCAGGCGCAGTACCGCTGTCCGGCTTGTCAAAAAACCACCGAGAAAGTCAAACATTGCAATAACCAGACGACCGAGCTGATTTCCGGCTATCGTTGGATCAATAACGACGTCGTCAATCTGGTCTGCACGCTGTCGGGGGCGTTGCTGGTGGGAGTGATGTATTTGCTGTTTAGGCTGGGGTAAAAGAAAGAGATGAACCTGGCGACGAATACATATGTTATATGTAAATAATCGTAAAAATGAATTTTATTAAGGAATTTTGATATGATGGCAAGAAGGAAAACAGTTAATATCACTGGCATCAAACGAGT
>JALOAB010000326.1 GCA_023229045.1 Fidelibacterota bacterium | reverse complement strand
CTAACTTCCGCGCCAAAAGAGTTAAAAATGTAAGCGAACTCGACTCCGATCGCGCCGGCACCGATCACGATAATAGATTTCGGAATCTGTGGCAGAGTCATGGCTTCGCGACTGCTGATGACGCGCTTGCCGTCGATTTTCAAGCCGGGAATCGAGCGTGGACGCGCGCCGATCGCAATGATAATATTTTTCGCACTGAGTCGCAGTGTTGAATTGTCATCCGGATTCGTGACTGCAACCGCGCTGGCGCTGACAAGTTTTCCAGCGCCTTTGACAACTGTGATTTTATTCTTGCGAAAAAGAAATTCGATGCCTTTTGACAAGCGCGCGGCGACGTCGCGACTGCGTCGGACGACTTTTTCGAAATCGAGTTCCGGTTGCGAAATTGTAATTCCAAAGTCACCGAGCGAGCGCAGATTTTGCCAGACTTCGGCATTTTTTATCAGGGCTTTGGTCGGAATACAACCCCAGTTCAGGCAAATACCGCCGAGTTCGGCTTTTTCCACCACGGCAACGTTCATTCCGAGTTGCGCGGCGCGGATCGCGGCGACGTATCCGCCGGGGCCACTGCCAATTACTATAAGGTCGAAAGATTTATTCACAAATATTTCCTTTTGGATGATTTGACGAGTTGAACATATTTAAGCCAGAAGTAGGCTAAAATACCAAAATTAAGTTTTCTTAAAAGCCCATCTCTTTTTTCAGATCGCTATGTTTGATCCAGACCTGATTCTGTTCTTTTACCTGCATTGCTGAAGAGTAATCGAGAAAATCTTCCTCAATCTGTCTCAGTCTGACATATTCTTTATAATCAATTATCACGGCGACTGGCTTATCGTTCTGTTTGATCACATTGGTTTCAATCATTTATAAACTCCCTGACGGTGTCTGATTTCATAATTACGCATAGATGTTTTATCTCTTTCAAATACGACCCTGTAATTTCCCATTCTGAGCCGATAAAAAATAGCTTTTTTACCTTTTAGAATTTTTATATCCGGCGGCACCTGCGGATTACTAGCGTAATTTTCGATTGCCTGAAAGATCATCTCTGCACTTTTTTGGTCGGCTTTGCAAATCGACTTCATTTGTTTCGCGGCTTTGCCAGAATAAACAATTTCCATGTTATTCCCTATTTTGTGGTTTTCAAGGCGCGAATTTCCCTGGCATAGTTTTCGTCGCCGCCGGGCGTTTCCATAATCATCGGTAATTCAGCAAATCGGTCGTCTCCTGCAATCCGCTTAAAAACTTCCCAACCTAGAAATCCCTCCCCGAGATTAGCATGGCGATCAACGCGCGAGCCGAGCGGTTTTTTACAGTCATTCAGATGAAAGCATTTCAGCCGGTGAAGTCCGATGATATCGTCGAATCTGGTAAAAGTCTCATCGTACTTTTCCTGACTGACCAGATCGTATCCGGCGGCGAAAGCGTGACAGGTATCGAAACAAACTCCCAGCCGGTCGGGATGCGCGGAATGCTCGATAATCCGGATTAATTCCTCAAAAGCATTGCCGACGTTTGTACCCTGTCCGGCGGTTATTTCCAGTAAAAGCATTGAATTACAATCCGGCGTCTGTTCGATAGCGTAATCGAGACTCTCGGCGATTTTCTTCAAAGCGTATTCGACGCCTTTTTCCATATGCGACCCGGGATGAAAGACAATATAGGGAATCTGCAAGGCCTGCGAACGCTGAATTTCTTCGATAAAAGCCTTGCGCGACAGCGCCAGCTTAACCGGTTCCGGGCTGGCCAGATTCACGAGGTAGGAATCGTGTGCAATTACCATCGCAATCTTATTTTTAGCCTGTTCGACACGGAATTTTTCAGCCGTTTCCGGCGCGACCGGATTACCTCTCCACTGCATCTGATTGGATGTGAAAATCTGAATAGCGGCACAACCCAGTTCACGCCCGCGTGCCGGCGCTTTTTCCAGTCTGTTTTCTATCGAGATATGACAACCGATGTGGGGCATTTAAGTTACGAGTTCCTAGTTACGAGTTACGAGTTGCCTGCCCGAATTTTGTGCGCGAGCAAAAAAGGCGGGCCTGCCCGAACGACTTGGTCAGGCGGGCGAGTTGCGAGTTACGAGTTACGAGTTGCGGGTTACGAGTTGCGAGTTTGTAGTTCACAGTTTATAGTTTGCAGTTTACAGTTTTGGGTTCTCATCATAACTTACTCCTTACGCTTTACGAGCGCATCACTTATCACTCGTCACTAGTCACTAATTATTGTCGACTAATCAACTTTAAAAACTCCTCCCGCGCCTGGGGCTCGTCGTGCAGTTCGCCGAGCATGACACTAGTGGTGATGTTGGAGTTTTGTTTTTCTACGCCGCGCATTTGCATACAGAGGTGCCGGGCTTCGATGATAACGCCGACGCCTTTTGGTTCGAGCGCATCGTTCAGCGCAGAAGCAATCTGTTGTGTCAACCGTTCCTGAATCTGGAGGCGCTGGGAAAAGGCTGTAATAATGCGCGGAATTTTACTGAAGCCGATGATTTTACCATCAGGAATATAGGCGACGTGGGCTTTGCCGAAAAACGGCACGAGATGATGTTCGCAGAGACTGAAAAAATCAATGTCCTTTACGATGATCATCTGGTTGTAATCCTCGTGAATAATCGATTCTTTCAACATGGCGGACACATCAACCCTGTAGCCCTGTGAAACGTATTGCCAGAATTTGGCGACGCG
>JALOAB010000029.1 GCA_023229045.1 Fidelibacterota bacterium | reverse complement strand
ATACGCCCGATGCACTTCGGATGACGAACAACAAGCCCGCATTTCACCTGAAAATGGTCTCTGTATCCCTGAAACTGGCTTGTATTGGGTGCGGAAGTTGTCGCGTCGGTGATCGTCACTTCGCCCAGATCGGTATGCTTGATGCCCAGATTCGCCATGTTCTTCGGGTAAATCAGATGCGCGTAATTCGGGCCCCAAGTGACAACATAGATGCTGGTTACAGCCGAACTGCCGTTCGCGTTGATGACGAACTCGCCGTCAACAGTGTCCAGACGGGGAGCAAGGCCGTGCATACCATCAGGGTCTTTGTGCGAATTGCAATACAGGATGTCAGACACAAGGTCCTGGCCCAGACCTTCCAGAAACGCCTCTGCTTCCATCAGTCTTGCGCGTCCGGGTTCGGGGAAAGCATCAATATAGTCTTTGTCATACTCGGCATAGACTTCGCGCATCTCGATAACATCCATAACTTCGGTCGTTCGCGAATTGCTTTTGGCAACGCCGCTGTTCAACTTGCGCCGTGCGGAAGTCGGCAAAGTACCTCTGCGCAGGGTTTTGTTTGTCCAGGTATCATTCGAGGGGAGCCAGGGGGCTTCCGCCAGAATGTTACCCATTTCGCGGTTAAGAACCTCAACGATGGTTGACAATTTTCCATCGGGGTCCAATCTTTTAGCCTGTTCTACGAGGCCGTAATATGTAGTTAAAGTTGGCATATTTTAAGATTCTCCTTATTTTTTAGTCATTGACGGAAACATCTGCTCGGCTCTCTTTCTTTCCTGGGCTTCCACAGTGTCGCCGCCTGCCCCGCCGTCATTCCCGAATGTCGCCTTGTCATCCATGATCTTTGTGCCGATGGAATGAAACCACTTGATAAACGCCGGATGATCGCCCAACTTCACGCCGTCAATCTGCTTATCCAGAAGGGCGGCTGTTTCCTCATTTCCGAATGTTTTGAAAGCTCTGATGGCAATTTCCTTGTTGCCGTCGAACTTCGCGCCCCAATCGGTTTTGAGTTTGTCGATGGCTTCACCCTGCGCCTTTTCAAGTCTTGCCTGTTCTGAAGCGTGACCGTTTTTGACAAGGCCGTAATACCAGCCGTAAAGACTCTCGGCCTGCGCTGCGGTCAGATTTTGAGCATGGGCAAACTTCTTGAACTCGGCTTCGATTGCCGGATCATAAGGAACGCCCTCCGGTAAATCTGCGGGTTTGGTTATGGTGTACCCGTCCACATTTTCGGGACGGCCTAACTTCGAGTAAAACGCTGATACTTCCTCCGGCTTCGCTCCCTCACCAGGAATCGTGACCATTGACCCTTCAGCCTTCAAAAGCGCGTCGAATTTCGCCCATGCCTCGGACGGTTCTTTGAACTGCGAAAATCCTTCATGCTGTTTGTAGGCATCCGGTAATGACGCCATCCATTGCGGTCTGCTATCCGCGCCATTAGCTCCGCCCTCGTTGCCTCCGGCATTGTTTTGGCTTTCTTCACTCATTAAAAAATCCTCCTTAAAATTTTATTGGTATCGTTACGAAAACCCTAAATTTTTAATCTTTCCTTTTATCTTCTCCCATCATGTCATCCAGCGTTTCATGTTTCGTGATTTCCGCCGGAGTCTGCGTTGCCAGTATCTTAATAAAAGCGTCAAAGGCATTTCTCTGAATATCCCCGCCGCCAATTAATTTTAATAACCTTGCGCCGTACAGTTTAAGCGCAACTTCTTTTGGGTTATTAACGTCAATGTCATCAAAAAACCCAAGCTCTGACAGCATATGCGCCAGAACAAACAGCCCATCATGGACTGTAAATACATTGCGGTATCTTTTGACAAGTTCTTTATCCATTTATTAAGCCTCCCGCGTTTTGCGCTATTGCGCCGGATAACGCCCCGCCTGCCGCATTGTCCGCTTCAACTGCTGTCTTGATGGCTGGAGCCGCGTTCATTAAGTCCTCTTTCTCGTTCTCTTGCGCCATTGTTTCGGCCCTCTGCTGCCGTTCCGCCGCCACCTGATCTTTCGGCTTGATGGCTTTCTGCGGGAAGTTGAACGATCTCAAACCTTCCACCAGCAATTCATCGGCGTCTATGTTATCCGCCGCCTGCGGGAAGACCTGAAGGATAGGCGCGGCAAATTCCATTGCGGCCTGTATGCCCTGCGTTTTGAATAATCGTCTTTGTGCCTGCGCCAACGGCCCCTGATACATCGGGGAAAAACTATCCCCTTCAAGAGCCAGTTCATAAAGCACATCGGGGCGTGGATTAATTGACCCCCCGTTTTCGGGGTTCTTTGCCGCCAGAATGAAATAAGCAAGGTCAAGGATAGCATCCATCTGGGTATTCAGCGGTGCCAGTTCTGCGCCCAATATAGCCGCTTTCTCGCCCATCATTTCGCTGACCTGATAGGCGGTCATCTGTCCTCTGTTCTCAAGGTTCGCCAGCATCAGGAATGTGTCAACATGGAATCTCTCTCTGATTGCGGCCTGTACCTTTTCTTCGCGGTCAATCCCTATCGGGAACGTGCCGCCGATCTGCGCCGGTCGCACTATTTTGTTGTGGTCGTCATAAGGATTTAAGCCCCTCGGTTTCCATTGAACCTTCCCCATAAGGTCGGAGGGTACGTTTAGGGGAGGATCAAGGAATAACTGAGCCGCGCCAAGCATGGTTTTAGATATAATATTAACACCCTTAATGTCGCACAGTGCCAGAATAGCAGGGGACAGCCCATAAACGGTATTTCCTGACCGCATATACCGCCACACTTTATAGGGAAATTCATCATAGCCGCCTTCAGATACCACCTTTGAAGATCCGGTAAGATACCATGCTGAAGCAAATTTTTTATTCTTCGCGTCCTTCTTCCGGTCGTCGTATTCTTCCCGTGGGAAAACGGCATGGATAAGCTCAAATTCACTAAACGGGTCATTCTCGTAAGCATATTTTACGGCTTCGGGAAGATTATCTTTTCCGAATTTCTGAACAAGTTGTCTTGCTGTTCTTTTGCGTTTCCGGTGAAA
Source organism: Fidelibacterota bacterium (assembly GCA_023229045.1). Lineage (GTDB taxonomy): Bacteria > Fidelibacterota > UBA2242 > UBA2242 > UBA2242 > JAGNGI01. The sequence goes on along the minus strand of JALOAB010000029.1, from coordinate 12,776 downwards.
CACATCCACTTCACCGAATTTATTTTCCTCAAAATAGGCTTCACGCGGATGGATGCATTCAAAGACCAGCCGTCCGGTTTCAATATCCTCTTCCCCGTAAATCGCCACCGAACCAACGGTGAATCCGTTATAAATAAAATCCCACATTGCTGAATAAAAATTGGAATTATTCAGCGCAGAATAGACATCCGCTTCCTCGGCCTGTAACCATTCTTTGATTTCGGGGACTTTGTTCAGGACTTCCCGCGACATGACGTAATTGAACCACGGGAACGAAGGCGACACATGATAGCCGTGGATGCCTGAAGTCGCCAGAACAGCCGCGCCTATGGCTGTGCCGTCAAAAGCCTTCCTTCCTAAATCGCCAAAGGTCTTGTCGCTCTGTCCCCTGTTGGTTATGTCACCCAATCCGATGTTGACCAATTCCGCGACGGATGTCCAAATCGGTTCAATCTGGCTTCTGTTGGTTTCCAGCTTCGATTGCCGGGAAGTTATCAATTTTTTCAATGCTTCTTCAGTCATTTCGACCTCAAATCCCTGGGGGGGGGGACTGGCCGCCGCCATCAAGGACTTACGCGGCCAGCTTCAGGGGATAAAATTAATTTACGTCGTTCCATGTTCCCTGATACGCCGTGGCGACGATATTCGCAGCATCCAGCACCGTCAATGTTATCGAACCGCCCAAGGTAGCGTTGCGGATTGCATCTCCGGCCGCATTGGTCAAGCCAAGAATCGTATCGCCATCCGCCGGGTTCACATCAAGGTTCTGGGCCGCCGTCACGCAGAACGTAAAGGACTTTCCAATAACTGTTGACGCTTCGGGGAGATTGAACACCACCGCGCCGCCTGCTCCGGTATTGTCGTAAATCTGTCCGGCATCACCAGCGGAAACTGTTACGGGCGTATCAGCCTGAGTCTTAGCCGTTACGGTCTGGGTCAATAAAGCAATCGTGCCGGTTTTCGCCGGAACAGTTACGGTAGCATCAGCCGCCGCATCAGCAGGAACCAATGATATTTCAAATTCATCGGCGGTTGCGCCCTCAAACACAATCGAATTGCTTGCGCCCCAAAAGGAATTAGTGGCCTGCGGGACACCAGTTGAAAGAACCGGCGAACCAGACGCATCCGGCAGGGTTATGGTCCGGTCAGCCGTCGCATCGGTCGGCGTAATAATTGTTTCATAGGCATCAGCAGTCGCACCCTCAAATATAAGCTGATTCGTTCCGCCGTAAACGCTGTTTTTTATGTCAGCCGCGTTGGTCGCCAGCGTGGACGACATCAAGCCGTACGTTCCGGCAGCCGCAACAGGCAGGCGGTAAGTGACATCGGCGGTCGGGTCGGCCACATCCAAGGAAACCTCATGAGCATCAGCCGTAGCTCCTTCAAAGGTTAGTCCGTTGTCGATACCAATAAAAGATTTCGCTTCGCCGGGAGCCGCGCCCGAAGACAGAACGGCCAAACCGGAAGCGTTAGGAAAATAAATTGTGTTGTCCGCAGTGGGATCAATCACTGAAAGCACGGTCTCATAAGCGTCCGCAGTCGTGCCCTCGAATGTATACGTCGCGCCCGTTGCTTCCAGGACTACCGTACCACTGGAATTAGGAAACGTGATTGTCCGGTCCGCAGTCGGGTCCGTGACTGTAATAGTCGTCTCATAGGCATCAGACGTGGCGCCTTCCATGATGACCTTATTCTTTAAATACAGGTCATTATAAGACCGTCCGTCTTTTCCTAAATCCTGTCCAAACTCTTTATTCGGAAAAGGTCCCCTCGGCCCCGCAAACGCGAAACCGGCCATCAGTAAAACCATGAACATAACAAAAATCTTTTTCATATTACCCTCCGTTTAAATTTAACTTCCCAATAAAGTTTTTTTCTGCATATCGTCAGAGCCACCGCTTTGGTCGCTCAGAATTGTCGATTGTCTGCCCTTGCGCTTCCGCGCCAGGAGTTTCTCTTTTTCCAACTGTGCTTCCAGCGCCGGATCGTTGGCCTGCGGCGGCGGGGTGTACGGCTGGACTTTCGGCGTTGATCCTCTTGATCCCATGTTACATTTCCTCCAATTTCATGTGATATCCCGTTGTTTTAAATCCCATCTTATTGTAAAAATTTAATGCTCTTTCGTCATTAATGCCTGATTCGATGTCTATGCCGATGCTCTTTGCTCCGTAAGACTTCGCCCAGTGGATATAATAATCAACCATCAGCTGAGCCGCTTCAGTTCCCCTGTGTTCCGGCTTGACGTAGATCAGGTAATCCCCGGCCATCAGTTCATCGAAAAAGACGTTCTTTTGAAGCATTGCGCCCATCATGCCGATAGGTTCACCTTCTTTTACTGCCAGAATCCCCATGCCGGTCGATATGATTAACGCGGTCAGTTCCTTGATCCGTTCATTGGTCAATGTATATTTTCTCGCCGCGCTTTCCTGATGAAATGCCCGTGCCATTGCGATAATATCTTTCATGTCATCTATGGTCGCTTTTTTAATTATCATGGGGATTCCATTCTGGAGCCTGTGTCATGTGTTTTGGTTCACGCCGTCTGGCTTTCTGCTGGACAGGAAATGCAAAACTTAATGCCAGCGCATCACCCCTGCCAGGTGAAGGCAATCCATCGGCCTTCATGTCTTTTTTGCTTTTCAGTTGAATCAGGCCATCAGACCGGCCAACGGTTTCAATGCTTATTAAATCAGAATACAACACCGGATCATTCGGGATTGCTCCGCCGTCCTTGAGCCAATCACGCAGTCTTTTATACATTTCCGCCCGTTTGTTCAGGCATCCGGGATCAGTGGATTTCTCGCTGAACCAGACCAGCTTCCATTCGCGGTTCCATGACTTGCCGCACGACACAACACCCGTACCGTAACCTGCATCAATGAAAACAGCGTCCGCCTTTTCCCGATCCTCACAATCGGCCAGCATCGTCGCCACCTGTAAATCATTGTCGTTTTTGGCGAACGTCCTTAAAATCTTAAAGGCCAATCCCTGCCTTAATCCAATAACGCCTTCATCATCCCCTTCCCATGCGTTATCCAGTGTCAGTATCTTCGGCGCGAACTCATATTCATCAGGTCGTAAATGCTTGCCAAGTGCCTTGTCCGCATCTTCCGTTGATATGAACTGAAGCGTACTCATGGACGGGAACATTCCGCGCACACGAACCTTGACGAAATCGGAATCAATGCCGTAATCGTCAATCAAATCCTGAATCTTCTTTTTGTTCGGTATCTTGCAGTCACGGGAATCAATTTGCTTATTATCCCAACGATGACGGAACTTTCTGAAGCACTCCCGGAAACGCCCGATGTTTCGTGTCGGGTTCCCGAATACCGCCCAAATAACTTCCGTGTTACTGTCGAACATTGCGCCTTCAGCAACTTCCCATATTTCATCGGGGATGGATGACGCCTCATCGAATATCAAAAGGACTCTTTTGCCCTCATTGTGCAGACCGGCAAAAGCGTCTGTATTGCTCATTGACCACGGGATAATGTCCACGCGCCAGTTTTTTTCATGTTTTTTATTGGATGAATATATCGCCGTCGCGGTACAGGTGAACCAATGTTTGTTGATTGACAATTTGTGCCACTTCGCAATTTCCGGCCACGTTTTGGTCCTCAACTGTGTATCGGTATTGGCCGTCACAACGCCACGGCAATCGGTATATGTAGACATCGCCCACAAGACCAGCCACGCAACTAAAGCAGATTTGCCGATGTCATGCCCCGATGCTCTGGCAAGCTGAATTGCCTGTTCGACAGACATCACGCCAGCGCCGACCGCATTCAGTGCTTCGATCTGCCAATCATCAGGATACTTGTCTTTGAGCGTCCCTTCGCCCCAGGGAAACGCATAAAGCACATAACCCAACGGATCATGCGTGAAACCCGCAATGTCTTTGACAAGTTCTTTTTCGTAATCGATGGCTGTGTTCATTTAACCCCTTTCATCGGTAAAGACTTACTGCCGCGACTAAAGCCACGGACACAACTACTGCTATGAGAATCAACTCGACCATTACTTTTCCATTTCCTGTAATTTAGAAGCCGCCGCCTGAATCGAATTAAGGATTAAGGTTTTGCTTACGTCAACTCCGATAGCGATACCCTGTTGAACAAGTTTATCTCCGACCTGATCAAATGCCATGTCCCTCTTTTCCGACCATGTCATGTCATTGTTTTTTGCCAGTTCCATAACAACCTCGGTTGCCAGAGCCAACACAACAGCACCGTATCTGGTTAAGAAGGTTTTGATATATGGCAGTAATTGATTGAATATTGCCGACATAACCAGCTTCATCTTGCTTAAAAAATTCATGACTTTTCTCCTAAAATTTGATTTTAAATTTTAAATACCATTTTTCAGACCGGCCTAAACTTCTGGCCGTGTCCATGCTTTCATCCGGCGGATCAACAATACACGGTGTCACCAGCCACTTGATGAATCGCTCTTTAATCTTTTTGAACAACTTGCCCACCTGTAACATTGGAATCCTTCTGAACAACGCCCCATAAAACCAGCAATGCTGGAAGAATAAAGTCTTCCCACTTGACCGGCTGGCTGAAATCCACCGTGGCAAACATAGCCGCCAAACCAGTCACAAACCCAAACAACGTGGTTTTCCAATTCTTTTTGATGTGATCTCTATTGAGATACAGTTTTGCCAAAACACCGATGATTTTTAATTTGTTCATGCGTCACCTCTCAATAACTCCGTAACTCTCTTTGCCCGATTCGGCGTCTGTTTTGCCCACAAGCTTTTAAGCATATTGTCTGCCGCCTCTTCCCACTGATTCGTGTTGATTAAATGAATTGATCTTACAAATTTGCTGGCCCTGTCATATCCCAGTTGAAAGAGGAAATCCGTCAACGCAACTTTCCGATTATGAGAAAAGTTCTTGAAATCGGGGAACAGTTTCTTGCAGTCTGAAACGGCGTGGCCTTCGTCAATAATGTAAAGCCGGTCGATGTGTTCATCGAGTATTTTCCCGTTCTTTTGGAGATACTTTTCAATGTCTGACGGTAGTCCTTTTGCGTCAATATTGTGGCCTATGCCGATAGTCTTCGCTCCACCGGTGCATTTATACGGCTTGTATTTCCGGCCTTCATTCTGTTCAGTAAATTCGCGTTGACTTATCACGTTCCCCACTTTATCCCGGCAGCGGCCAATGCACCGCCAATTAAACCGCCCATAAATGAATAGCATTTGTCCCGAAACGGTCTTTCTTCCACCAGCTTCAACCTTCTGTTCATGTCCTGTAATGTGTCGAATAGAAGCCATTCTCGCTGTTCTGCTGGCATATTTTCCCAAGTCTCTTTTGTGATTACAAATCCGTTTCCGTTTGCCATTTGACTTTCCCCTTAATTTATTTCACTCTGGGCGGTGGCACTCCCTTTTGTGTCGGTCTGTGGTAGCAGACAGCCGCCCTCTCCTACTTAACCACTTTAACCAGCAATTCCTTCGCCGCGGTCCCTTCGGCGCGGCATTTCTCGACAAAGGTGTTCCATTCTTTGGCTTCGGCCGTCGCCCCACCGAGACGGAGCATTTTGATCTCGTCGTTCACGCTGTATCGCTGCCGGATTTTCTGAACCGTTTGTAAATTGATTTTGTCGGCTTCCAAATTCGCCTCAATCAATAAAACCGGCTGATCGCTCGGAAGCGTCACGCTGTCCGGCACTTCCACATAAGTAAATCCGTCCAGCTCGCCGATCTCCCGGACGCGCTCTTTTAATTTCAGTAATTCATAGTCCGGCTCAACCAGCGCATAGGTCGTAATCGGCGTAATAATTTTTTGGTATTTGTATGTTTTTGCCATTTTTATTGGCCTCCTTGATGATTTTGAGCATATAGGTTAACGAGTTTGTTCCTTTCAACTGTGCTTCACTGTGCGTTCCCATAACACCTCGCTATCGCTCGGTTACTCAGGGTAACAGGCGAGACGGAACGAAATATGGTTGCCCGCGCTAGCCCGGCTATTAACCCAAACGGAATTCCAGACGCCGGCAACCGTCGTAGTGCTCCAATGCGCAGACGAGATGAGGCACAAATCGTTGATGATTTTTTGGTAAAAATAATCTTTGCCAAACAGGTTCGTTCCTGTCGCATCCACTCCGGTTCCGGCTTTAGGCAATCCCATCCCGGTTAGTAGCCATCCCGCCCCGCTTGTGGATTCGGACAGGACTTGATTCGTTCCTGATCCCATGCGCATCGCATAAGCGTTTTCCGTTTTAAACGGCGGAGCAAACTCGGTCATTGTAGCGGCAATTCCAGTAGCGCCCCAGTGGTCTGTCGCCAGTGTGTTTCCGCTGGTGTAGGATTTCATCGCTATAGAAGTGTTTGTCGCATAGAACTTTCCTTTTGTGATTGTGCCGGGATCAGTTCCGGCGTTATAAGCTGTGCCGAATGCAGACGAATTAAAGTTGATACTGAAAGTGTCGTCATTGATTTTAGTGATCGCCCACATCTTGTCTTTGGCGTTGACCCAGTCCGCTTGGGTAACTGCATCAATCTGTATAAAATCACCGTTGACAAGACCGTGACCGGTGACCGTAATGACAGACGGATTGGCCTGACTCCACGCTTCAATCGCGGGAGACGTGGCAATAGATGTTATGCCGATCTCCACTTCATACATCCCGCCGTTGAGGTCGGCGACGCCGGACGCCTGTCCGTTGTGGGTAGTTTTGGCCAGTGATACACCGCTGCCCGTTCGGCAAGCGTTGGCATATCCGTCTGACGGATAGATGACAGTCGCATCGTCAGTATCCTTGAGCGCGTTGGAATTACAGCCCTTCGGATAATTGTAAGTTGCGTTATACCATGCGCAGTTTGCGGTGGTCTGTGAATACTGTCCGTGTGCCAGCGATAACATCGCCAGTGCCGCATTCTGGAAAACGCTCTTAACGTGGAAAATCGAACTGGCATTCACTTCACCGTTAGTGCCGTCTCTGCGGTGCGCCAGGTCGACAGCTGAATAGCTATAATTTGCGCCGCCGGTCAAATCGGCGTAGGGATTATGTGATGCGTTGGCCGACAGAGGCTTCCCGGCCTTAATGGATGCTGCGGTATAACCCGCGCCGTTTGCCACTTTTGAATTTTTATACTTGTCAATAAAAAACCCTTTTTGCTCTATTCCGCCGTCATAGAAAGCGCGGTGCAGGGCATATCCGGCAGCATTGGCAGCGGTGGCATTGGCAAAATCATAATAGCCCTTAATCTGGATCGAGTTATTGCCATAGGTAATAATTGTGTCGTTAAACTCGTAACCGGTGCCAAACCCTTTTGTCGCCTGGCCGCCGGAAGAGTACGCGGTATACCCTGACGAATCAACGCCAGATAGCTGATAGGTGTCGTCTGTTTTATTCGCAACTGTAAAAAACAGATTGTTGACCTGCGTCATTCCGGCGACGTTGTTGATAAAAACAATATCTCCGTTAGAATATCCGTGAGCCGTTTGCGTTACAACCGCCGGATTTGCCTGTGTGATAGCAGTGATGTCGCCCCATGCGTGCATCCGGTAGTAGAATTTTGGTATCCAGACCATGACAGAGCCGTCAGTGAACTGATAATTCCCGTAATTCTCCGAGGCGGGATTATTGTAGCCCTGCATTGGCGTGAAACCGGATGGTAGTATTTCCGGCGGACACACACCGACACCGAATCCTAATTCGCCGGGAGTCCCGATGGAATTATATTTCGGTGTGATTGCTGTAATGTTTGCAACACCAGAAGCGGTAATGTCTGTAAAACTCCCCGGCGCCGGAGTCGTCCCGCCGATGGTGGCGCCATCGATTGTGCCGCCTGTAATAGCAGCATTGTCTGCGTTCTGCGTGGCGATTGTGCCTATGGATGTTGGAGGCGTGGGAGGAAAAGCATTGGAGATAAAAACACAAAACGCCAAAATAATTATTGTCCAGCCGGTGATGATAGCAAATCGCTGTCTCATGGTTATCTCCTCTCGTCCCAGCACTCAAAATAGATAGTCACCTGATCGCCTGCGCTACCAATATCATTGAGCGTCAAATAAAATTTATCGTGGACGGTTAAATATTGGTTGAAATCCTCAGCCAGTGAGATCCCCGTCGTGTCTGCTGTGTTGGAATATCCAGTGTGGACAAATACCGCGATGCCCTGAGCGTTGGATAGCGTAATGTCTATTGTTGTATCGGGAGCAACGGTGGTTGTCCCAGGCGAGACGGTCATTATCATCATCGTGCCGCCCTGTACGGCTTTCTTGAGACCTTCGGGCATTAATGCCACAAGGTCCGTCGCACTCAATGATGAGCCGTTTGATGTGCAGACAACTTTCCACGTGAAATAGTTTCCCGATTTTGAAACAAGAGATGGCGTTAGCGTCCAATCAACAGCAAGCGCCTGCATACTCATGATTAAAAAAGCAACGATGATTAATATTATTCTTTTCATTTTTATCTCCTTGATTTTACTCTTTGCCTTGCGGCTTCTAATTCTGAGGCTATATCAATTTTTAATTCCACTTTTTCCGGCGCCTTAAATCCCATAATGCAAATGCCCTCATCCAGTGCCTTTAATTTATCGTGCAGCTCATATTCAATCTGGCTTGTCTTATAAATCTCGCTTCCGTCTCGGTTCTCCGTGATCTGTGTTTTTTCTCTAATCTTTTTGACAACGCGGCTTTTGCCTTTTTTCATTTCATCAAACGGGATTACCTGCATCGCCCCGCCATCATCAATCACCACGTAATCAGCCATGTCGCTAAATGCTATTAAGGCCAATTCCTCTGCTATTTTATCAGCAGTGAAACCGGCCTTTTCAAATGCCTGCTGTGTTTTGTTGAAAATTTCTTCACTGATCGCGCGTCCTTCGTCAGCGTCAATTTTTATCTTTTTCTTTTTTTTATCATCAAGCTTCTTAGCCATAATTTTCTAAGCCGCCTTTTGGTTTTGTATCTCAACCGCGGCGGCTTGCTCTCAGCAAAAGCTGTAAGAGCCTTTTGGTTTGACTTGATTTAAACATAAGTAAGAATTTTTGTGCAGATAAAGAAGGATAAAAAAGGGTAAGGAATGAAAAACTAATTATTTGCCAATACTTTTTGATACTCATTGTCGTATGCTATCAACTCGTGCCTCCACAGCATCGGCTTACCAGAAGGAGTACGTCGCAGCGGGAAATTTCTTTTTTTTACCATATACAAAAATCCCGGCCACGTATGAATGTCGTACATTTTCTCAATGATCGGCATGATCGCTTTTTTCCCAATTATTCTATCATTATCCATTTATAAAAGATTCTCCGGTTTATTAAGCTAATTTTTTGTTAAACTTTTTCCCACTTTGTTTTCCTCTTTCTGTCGCCTTTTCTCCGGCTGTTGGCGCAGGCCGTGCACTTCTTTTGCCTGGGTTTATGGCTGTCTCTCTCGTATGGTTCCCCGCAGGTTTCGCAAATACTTGTCATGTTATTTCTCCCAGCATTTTTTGAAATCTCTATGACCTAAGCGGTTATTAATAAACTTACCCATGCATGTTCCCGATGTCATATTCCTGTCGCACAGGTCACATTCGCAATTGTGATTACGGTTTCTCTCCGAACCCATGATCTGATACCAATATAATTTTCCGTTAAACACTTTGGGGTTGATGAATCCATTTCTACGGCAATCACTCAAAACCCTTGCTGTTTTTTCCAGCAATTCAGGAGGCATCTTTTTTCTGATATCTTCCCATTCGCCGTTTGTTTTTTGTTTCATCTGGATAAATCCAATCCATGCCTGCTGTTCCTGGTAATCCAGATAATCAGCAATAATCTCTTTCGGCCACCTAATCGGTGTTGTGTACGGCGGCCTTGTTCTTATAAAACTCGGCAGTGATACGCTCTGCTTCTGCTGCGGCATCGGCGTCGAGGCTGCTTGGCCTATCGTGATAATTCCTCCGATGTGTATCGGATTTGAATCCCGGGTTTGTGTTTGCATTTTCTCTGACCTCCCATGTTCTTATTGCTGCCTTCCAATCTTTCATTTTATTTTTTCCGACCATCCATCCGTTCGTTGTGTAATGATCTAAAAATAATTGCGCGTTGATTTTATTGTTTCTCTGTTGACAGTAATCTGATATTTCCTGGAGAGAGGGAATTTGAAAAATTCCCCTATTCTCTTTATTCTTTATTCTTTTATCTTTATTCTTTATTCTTATTGCTTGGAAAGTTTCTTCTTTGTCGCTTGGAAGTTTCTTGGAAGTTCCTTGCAAGTTATCCGATGTGTAATTATCTAAGAGTTTCTTAAATTTAGGAATAAATATAATAACTTGGTCATTATTAAAATTTATTTCCCATTGGCTTTCTTTGTCGGGATTTTGTGATATTTTTTTGAAAATCTTTTGCAGTTTTGAAGTGGAAAGTAAGAGCTTGTCGCGTAAGTATCGAGTTTTGACGGAGAGTTCGTAGCGTTCTGACGGCACGAAGTTGTCAGCATAAATCTCTAATGTGCCAAAAAATACCAGATATGCATCGGCTCCAAACTCGTACATTAACTCTCTGATAAATGGGTTATCAATACTTTTTGACAAATGTTTATACCATTTCATTTTTTTTCACTTCCGTAGTGTCCGATTGTTTTAAGCGGCAGGGCGGCTCGGAATGCCGCCTTTTCAGCCCTAGAAGCCTAGCCGCAAGTTTTAATATTTCCAGTCCATCCCCATTCTTCCGGTGTTTTATCTCGTTTGGACTGATTACATTTTCTACAAGAACAGACCAAGTTTGATTCAGTATCTTCTCCGCCGCGTGAGCGCGGAAAAACATGATCTGCTTCAAATGGGCCATTTTTATCCCCACAATAAACGCATTGATAGTTATCTCTTTTAAAAACAACCATTCTCAATCTGCGCCAATAATTTGGTAATTCAGAAAAACAAGATTGATCTATTTTAGCCCATCGGCTAATATCAATTATTTTTATAAACATAATTTTATCCAACTAATCATTTCCTGCGCCTCTGTTTTATCCCCACATAATAAACTGCATTATCTGTTTTCTTATTTCTTGGTAGCGGAGCCACACAGAAAATTTTATTTCACGGTATCGCCTTGATATTTTCTGAAATATTTTTTCCATCACGCCACCTTTCCGAATTTCGCCGGCCACCATATAATCACCGGTGTCCGAAATAATGTTAGTTGCTCCGCACTTATAGCAATAATCTATAATCCCGTTGAACTCCTGAACAGCCTGACATTTTGTGCAAAGTGCGATCATTTCCACCCCATTTTAAAATGCAGATTATTTTCGACATCATCAATACATCGGGCGACGAAAGCGATCCCGCCGGCGTCGTTAATATTCTGAATAAATCTTTCCTGGTGCGGCGATAATTTCCCGCGTTCTGTTTTGACTTCGATAGCTAAAAACTTTCCCCGATAAATGCCGATAATATCCGGCACGCCGGGTGTTGATCCTAATCCCTGCCAGACCTTCCAATGGAATACTTTAAACGCTTTTAAGTATGACCGGATTGATGCAGTGATTTCTTTCTCGCTGATAATTGGCTGCTTCATTTTGACCTCAAATAAATAATTCTCGCTGATATGTAATTAATTGCGCCAAGAAGCTCATTAATTGCCCTGTCGGTCTCAAGGCGTTGTGATTCGTGCATTTTTTTTGCGGCCTGAAAAAGAACAGGGACAAGATGCGATGTCACTTCATTCTTGTGGGTGCATTTTGGATTCGGCAGGGGTAGAAGCCGTGCATAGGCTGTTTTTGCAGTAATCTTTCTTTTCTTCTTTCATGCTGTTGCCCCTTAGATAATTAGGTCTTTGGCTTTCAAGCCAAGAATATCGGCAATCTTGCCTAAAGTGCTTAATGTTGTTGATTTATTATTGATAATAGTATAATATGTCTGCCTACTCATTTTGAGCTTATCAGCCATTTTGTATTTGGTTATATGCAGTTTTTCCCGGCGTTTTTCAATTAGGTCTGTATTAATCATGGTTATATCCTATATTGTCTTGGTTTAAAAGTCAAGAAAAAAAATATTAAAAAAAAGCTTGACATTAAAAACCCGAGGTGTATACTACCAACAACAAAAGGCCGAAACGCCGCTTCCACGGGGCGTAGGTAACTAAAAGCCCACAGCAGGGAGAGGCAAGGGGCGGCTCACTTAGAGAGATTACTCCTAAGACACAAGAGCCTTAAAGCTACGCACCCCACACAACGCCAAACCCATAAGCGAACCGTGAACAAGGCCAGAAGGCGACCGGGGGGCAGGAAGAGCAGAACAGTATTAATAGTGCTGAACAAATCTTGAAAGGAGGCTGGCTTGAGAACGTAACGGCAGGGGCGAGGGGTTGCCCCTGCCACGATAAAGCCGGAGGGGTGAAGATGAAGATTGAAATTAAAAGCGGAGAATACGAGTCCATAAAAGATTTCCTCGAAAGAAACAGGGGCGCATATCTCAGAGGCGCAAATCTCGAAGGCGCATATCTCGAAGGCGCATATCTCAGAGGCGCAAATCTCAGAGGCGCAAATCTCGAAGGCGCATATCTCAGAGGCGCAAATCTCGAAGGCGCATATCTTGAGGGCGCAAATCTTCGGGGCGCAAAAGGTGTTAAATTGCCTATATTAAATATTCAGGGGTCTGCTCATCATTTGTTTTATATGTCCGGCAAAATCTCAATCGGTTGCGAAACTCACACAGTCGAAAAGTGGTTAAAGGACTATCAGAAAATCGGTGAAAACCACGAATACACCGATGTACAGATCGCAGAATATTACCAATACATAAAAATGTGCGCCGAATTGTCGGAG
>JALOAB010000325.1 GCA_023229045.1 Fidelibacterota bacterium | reverse complement strand
AGACGGTTGACCGAGGCGTCAATAATCCTTTTATTAGCCTGATGCGGAATGAATAGTTTGATATCCTTACCTTTTAATCCATTGCGTTCCAATAATTCAATCGTAACGTCCGCCATACCTTTGACGGCAAACTTGAAGACGGTTTTGCCTTCCTGGTAAATGTAGTGCATTTTCTTGGCAATGGTCTCGACCGAGGCCGGGTGCAGGCTTCCGCCTCCCAGCATATACAGAAAATCCTTCCCGGCGCCATCCATTCTCATAATGAAATCAATTATGCCTGATTCATCGTCTGGCGCGGTCGGTTCGAGTAAGACTACGCTGGCCGCGTCGCCAAACAGGACACAAGTGTCGCGGTTAGTATAATCGGTGATACTGCTCATCGTATCGGATCCGAAGACCAACACCCGGCGACAGGTACCGTTTTCAACGAACTGGGCGGCAGTCGCCAGAGCATAGACGAAACCGGAACAGGCCGCCGAGAGATCGAATCCGTAGGCGTTTTTGGCACCAATACCCTCCTGGATCAGGGCGGCGGTCGATGGAAAAAACATATCCGGCGTGATTGTCGCCACTACAATCAGATCGATTGTCAGCGGATCGATGTCAAAGCGTCTTTGGAGATCGCGAAAAGCCTTGATCGACATCGCCGCGGTCGCCTCGCCCTCAGCGGCGATGTGGCGTTCGCGGATGCCGGTGCGCGAGCGAATCCATTCATCGGAAGTATCAACCATTTTTTCCAGATCGGCATTGGTCAATATTCGTTCCGGAACGTACATACCAAAGGCAGTTATAGTGGATTTAGTTTTTTTCATAGGGGATTTTCCTTAGCCTAAGTTTAGCGACTCTGGCGACAACACCAAAGAATATCAATGCCACCGTTGATTTTCATGCGGTAAAATAAATAACCATGGCGGGAAGCCAAAAAATTATTTAAAATTTTAATCAGCCAGAGCTCCTCTAAGTTTCTTTGGCCGCAATAACCGGTCGCCCGCGATAGTAGCCACAATTCAGACAGGCTCGGTGGGGCAATTTAGGCTCTTTACATTGTGGACATTTAGTAACAGTAGTGCCGGTCAGGACATGATGGGTCCGGCGCTTATCTCTTCTGGATTTTGATGCTCTACGTTTTGGTTGTGGCAATTTATTTTTCCTCCGTAACGTTTAGGGTTAGTTTTTTAAGTGGTTCCCAGCGCGCATCCGGCTCGGCGATGTCGCACTGGCAGTCGGTCTGGTTAAGGTTTACTCCACAGGTCGGGCATAATCCCCGACAGTCTTCCCGGCATAGGATTTTCATCGGTATGGCAAGCAGGATAGTGTCGTGGACATGTTCGTTTAAATTAATTTCATTCGCCTTCGGTGGAATCAGAATCATATTTTCGTCATCGACCTCGAGTTCCGGATGGGTAAAACTGGCAATCACGCTGAAGGTTCCGTTGATTGCGCGCGAAAAACTGGTCAGACAGCGGTCACAAACCAATTTTACGGTGGTTTTGACGACGCCATCAATTTTTATTTCGCTGGCGCCCTTATCGATCTTCAGCGTAACTGTGACCGGAGATTCCAGTTCGGGTTCGGTGATACTAAGGTCACCCGCGCTGAGGGCGGCGCTGATTATCTGTTTACCATCATTTAATGAATTCAGGCGTACTTTCATAACAATTGGCAAATTTATTGGAATCGGGCGCGATAATCAAGATTTTTAACCTGCTCACAAGGAGAATGGTCTTGACAAATCCCGGATTTTGACCTGCTTTTGAAGCTATCTGTAAGCGTTCGATATTACTTGCTTTGTTCAACGCGATTAAATAAATTTGGCTGGAACTTTTAAAGAAGTTCAAGGTTGAATCAAGTGGTTTTTGATAAAAGATTAAAGAGGAGGCGTTCACTGAGTGGGACATCACTCCCATTTCAGGATGAGTTTCATCCAACTTCCCTCCTTCCTTGGGAACTCCTCCCGTTAATACAGGACGCCTCCTCTCTTTTTATTTCAACAATTAATCTCCCTTTAAATAAATTTACACCGCCGGCGTTTCCATATTAGGAACCAGTCACAGCAGTTCAATAACCCAAAGGATTTCCGTGAAAAGTTCAACCAGTTTTGAAGAAATTAAAATCGACAGTCAGCGCGTTTTCGACGGGCGATTACTGCAGGTTTATAACGACATGGTGCGTTTATCGAATGGTAATATTGCCAATCGGGAATGGATCAAGCATCCCGGAGCCGCGGTGGTCATTCCATATTTAGGCAACGGTCAGATTCTGATGGTGCGTCAATTTCGCTATCCGGTCAGGCAAACGATGCTTGAATTACCCGCCGGCAAAATTGATCCCGGTGAACAAAGCGTCGCTACAATACGCCGCGAATTAGCCGAGGAAACCGGCTATACGCCGGAAAAATTAACCGAAATCAGCCGGATTCACACCTGTGTCGGTTATAGCAGTGAGTGTCTGTTTTTGTACTGGGCGAATGGATTGCGCCGATGCGACGCCCATCCGGACGAAGATGAATTGATTGAAACCGTCGCTCTCGATATCGAAGAGGCAATGAGCCGGCTTTACCGGGGTGAAATAACCGACGCCAAAACTATAATCGGTTTGTTCTGGGCTGATAACATCATCAATCGCGGTCAGTTGAATTTAGTCTCTGACAAACGTTAAGCCTCCTTTTTAGATTTACCGACAATTATTTTTTATAAT
>JALOAB010000324.1 GCA_023229045.1 Fidelibacterota bacterium | reverse complement strand
TTTCTTCTGACATTCAGCTATCAGTAATTCTATATCGGCGGTCAGGTCTTCGATTTCGACCTTTAGAATAGCGACGAAGTGTTTTATGATATTGCGCATAATACCTCCCGCTTTAAAATAACTTGGCAGTCTAATTTAAGCCCTGTATGAGATTTAATAAATGAATATTTTTTCTAAACTCGCGGCGAAAGCGGCGCTAATCAGAAAGCCAGTTTTAAAGCCACCGGGCGATGATCGGAAATTTTAACCGCATATTCGTTCCAGCCGCCGCTCATATAATTATCGACCATTATAGTCTTGACCTCGGAAACGGAATTGGCGAAAGCGCTGAATAATTCATTGGTGATCAGGATGTGGTCAATATGACTCGGCCAGGTGGGATATGACCAGTAGGTGTGACTGCCGATGGCAATGTCGTAATCGGTGAATTTGTATTCGGCGGATTGGCTGAGAAAAGGCCAGAAAACATTAGCCGGCTGAGCATCGGTCAACTCGTCGTTGAGATCGCCGATGACGATAACATTGGCATCGTTTAAGCTGTCGCTAATATAATTTTCCAGTAAGGTGCTGGCGTTCAAGCGGCGACTGCGGTCATCCTCTTCATCATAGGCTTTATAATGATTATTAATCACAACCAAAGGAATATCCTGCCATACCAGTTCGATCACTAGTGGCGTACGCGGGAAGGCGTTATTACGCCTGAAGGCTTCGATTTCGTAGATTTGAAGCAGGGTAATATTCGCGGGGTTATATACGAAAGCCAGATCGATGTCGTAAGCCGCACTGTTGGCGCGATAACCATTCCAGGTTCCCAGTGAATCGAGTAGTTGTTGAAAACCGGCGGCGCTCCTGATTTCCTGCAAGCCAATCACATCAATGTCGAGGGCTTTAATAGTCTGGCTGACAGCGCCGATCGTAATTGAATCCATGCGTGGAAAACTCAGTAAGTTCCAGGTCATTACCTCGAAAGTCGTTTCGGTGCCAAAATAGAGATTATCCAGCGTAATCTGAGCGAGGGTAACACCGACGGTTTGGCTGAAAGCTGAAAGCGATGCTCCTGAATACGCGGCTATCCGATAGCGGATTTCAGCGGAGGAAGTCGCCCTGGTATCGAAAAATTCACAGGTGTTGGAATCGGAGATCGCATAGGCTATTTGCCAGACGCCGTCCCCGATTTGTCGATCGATCCGAAAACCGGTTTCGCCGACGGATTGATCACGCCAGGCGATCCGAACGGTAGTTTGGTCGATTTGCCGCACCGTTAAATATGCCGGGACACATTGCGCTGATAAAAGCGCTACACTTTGAGAATGCGACGAAATATCATTGTCTTCAAACAATTTTAAACGATAGGCGTATACGGTATCAGTATGCACGGAAGATAGGGTGTCGGTGCCGGAATAATCAAGAGCGCGGATGGTTTTAAAGCCGGATTGCCAGCTCGCTTCTCCAACTTTTCGATCGATCCGCACCGTATCATCCGGACCGAAGTCTCCCTGCCAGGTGATCGAGAGGGTAGTGTCGGTCAGAACCTGGAGAGTGATATTTTTCAATGGATTTGACTGTTGTGAGGAAGTCGGAGTGGTACAATTAAAAATAGTGAAAAGCGGCAGAACCAGAAAAATAAGCCGATAAAAGCACGATATGGAATTTATTTTAAGAATATCAAGGCCAGAGTTTATAGATATAGCCGCCGTACATCAGCAGGAGAAACAAGCCCTCGATGCGATTAATTTTCAAACCGGTAATCATGATCGGGTAGATCACTACCGAAATCATGACCATGATCAGCACGTCGAATGATTTTATCCCGAGTCCGCTGATCGGGGCTAATAATCCGGTAACTCCGATAATACATAGCAGATTGAAAATATTCGAACCGATGATATTTCCGATCGCAATCTCGGGCTGTTTTTTAATGGCGGCTACCACTGAAGTGGCCAGCTCCGGCAAACTGGTTCCCAGGGCGACGATTGTCAGACCAATCACTGCCTCGGATACATTCAGACGGATTGCCAGCTCAATAGCTCCCTTGACAAATGTTCGGGAACCAAGCACCAGTAATAACAAACCGACAATTATAAATGAAATGTCGAAAAAGAGATTGCGGGTTGGCTTGGGAACCGATCCCTCGATTTCAGCTTCGATGTCATTGCGGATATGTTTCTTGGCCAGCAGATAATTGCCACAGATATAAGCAATAATGCCGATAAAAAATACAACAGCCTCTGGTTGACTGATCTGAAAATCGCGAAACATTAAGACAAACATTAATGTGGCAAACAGCATAATAGGAGTATCGAGTCGCACCAGCTGACGTTTGACACTGATAGGAGTGATTAAAGCTGTCAATCCCAGGATCACGGCAATATTAAAAATGTTCGAACCGATCACATTGCCGATAGCTATTGAGCCCTGATGGGCCAGATTAGTCTTAATACTGATGACCAATTCAGGTGAACTGGTGCCGAAAGCTACCACCGTCAGCCCAATAATTAACGGGGGCACACCGAATCGAAGAGCCAGTGAACTGGCGCCTTTGATCAAGCCTTCGGCGCCTAAATATAGACAAAGAATGCCAATTAAAAGTAATCCGAAAATTAATAACATTCATCACTCCTGAGGCACAAAATATCGGCTTGCGGTGCTTGTGATTGGTTGCTATTTTGTAAAGGGAAACTACGTTTCCGGGAAGACATTTATGA